>NZ_LOFI01000027.1:0-193543 GCF_001469195.1 Pseudoalteromonas sp. 10-33
TTGGCGCCATCACAAAATGCGGAAACGGCCGAGCAAGACGCCTTCTCGTTGAAGGTGCACACACTTATCGGTATGCGGCAAATATATCGACAGATATGCAAAAACGACAAGAAGGTTTACCAAAGGACATTATTGATATTGCGTGGAAAGCACAACTTAGGCTCTGCAAGCGCTATAAAAAAATGATAGCCAAAGGGAAACACTACAACCTGGTTGTCACCGCCATTGCCCGAGAAATGATTGCGTACATATGGGCTATTGCAAAAGAAGTGGTGCTTACGCCAGTGAATACAAAACTTAGATTGGCAAGAGTACCCGCATGATAAACGAATTAGAGTTAATGCATAGGATCAAGCATCGGGTGTGGCACAACCACCGACGGCGTTAGGATGGCAATGCAGCTAACGCTGCATTGAACCACGAACATAGACTGAAGACAGGTGCCACGACGGAATAAGTAAGGTCTGCTCTGTTACTAGAAATAGTAATAACCAACGAATATCAGCAAGATAACCGACGACATTACTTGCTTCATCCTATGTATTAACTCGCTCTAATTCGAGCTGAAGTAATTATGGCTTAAGAAGTTAGGCAAGGATCAGTGTGTTTAACTTGACAGTGGGAGTCATACCAACGCCCTAATAACGGGCAAATTATTGTTGGCTAAAATAAGCGACGCAGGAGCAAAAGCCAACTGTAATTTGTCCTGTTAATTTGCTTGTTATATTAGCAATTTAATGCCGAAATCCGAATTTTTTCTACCGTTTTAAATTCTACTTCAACAGGTTGTGAGAGTTTATTTATTTGGAGCACATTCATTTTTAAATTGATGTTTTTCTGCTTTTTAAATTTAAAAACTAACCTAAAGTGAGTAGCTCTATGGTTAGAAGTTGGCAACTCTGCCAATGAATTTAAATCATTGGAATACCATTCATTGTCAGATACACGATAAAAATAATTTACCTCATATGGAAGGATTTGTTCGCCATCGACTAGAAATAAAATGCTTTGCGGAGGTAGTTTTAAATCGAATAGTTCTTTTGATTCGACCTCAAACCAAATCCATGTTTGATCATAATTAATATGAACATCACCCGCTTGAGTAGATACCTTAACGTTTCCTTGATCGAAAATAAGTTTGGATGGCGAATTATCTCCACAATGACCAACTGAGACAACATCACCTAACTTTGAATGCGGGGCATAATATGTTCCAGGGTAAATACTGCACCCTTGAATAATAATTAAAAACATAAATGCTAGAAATGTACGCATAGCTTCCTTTGCTAATATAACAGCTTATTGAACACCACTTTGGGGGTTTATAACACCCCAAAACGGCGTATATTACATTGCTTAATAATTCCACTAAACAACTTCAATGTAAACAAGTAATTACGTATATTGTAAAGTTATTGTCGTTAAAATACACCAAAACGACTTTTAATAATGTTATTGGACATAATACAAATAGCTGTCTATATATACAGTGCACTTTAAAAGTTGAGTATCATTTATGAAATCTCCCTTTCTAACCATGATTAAAGACCTTATGTATAAAAAGCGGTATGCAAAGAGCACTATTGAAGCTTATCTTTTTTGGATAGGTGGCTATATCCGCTTTAATAATATGCAGCACCCAACCTCTATGGGGGACACTCAAGTTGAATTATATTTAAACCATTTAGTAAACTCGCAAAACGTAGCGCAAGGCACACAAGCGCAGGCACTAAATGCGCTAAGCTTCCTATATAAAGAAATAATCAAGACCCCCCTCTCATTATCATTAAACTTTGTAAAAAGTGAACGCCCAAGAAAACTACCTGTTGTGCTTACTCAAACAGAAGTTTCAGAACTATTTAAACACTGTGTAGCAAAGCATTATTTAGCGTGTGCACTACTTTATGGTAGTGGTATGCGCTTAATGGAGGTATTGCGCTTACGGGTTCACGATATTGACTTTGACTATAACTGCATTCGAATTTGGGATGGCAAAGGAGGCAAAAATCGTGTTGTAACACTTGCATTAGAGCTGACACCGCAATTACGTTCTCAAATACAATTAGTTGATAGTTATCTACAATTAGATCTTAAAAACCCTTTGTATAGCGGTGTGTATATGCCGCATTTGTTACGTAAAAAATACCCAAATCATAATAAGCAGCTGGGCTGGCAATATTTATTTTCATCTTATAAATTAAGTCTTGATCCCGAAAGTAAACAATTAAGGCGCCATCATATTGATGAAAAGCAATTACAACGCGCTGTTAAAAAAGCCGCTTTTGATGCAAAGATTAATAAACATGTTACCCCTCATACTTTGCGCCATTCTTTTGCTACTCATCTACTGCAAAGCGGCGCTGATATCCGCACAGTTCAAGCACAACTAGGCCACAGCGATGTACGTACTACGCAGATATATACTCATGTATTGCAGCAAGGTGCTAATGGGGTTGTTAGCCCTTTTTCAAGATTATGAGTGCCTCTTTTTAATCCTCTACCGTTACATATTTGCTTTCAAACCAATATCGCTATCTATTGCTACTTTGAATAACACACAAAAAAGCCCCGTTTAGTTTTAATCAAACGGGGCTCCACACTAATTATTTGCTCAAAAATAAAAGCGCCGATTTTGCTGGCGCTTTGCATCATTGAATTAACTTTATAGCTTACTGGTTAACAACACTTTTAAGTGGGTTAACTGGTTGTGCGTTGTCATCTAATATGTTCATATCAAAATCAAACTCATCAACACGAATCGCTTTTTCACGCTTTTTGTTGTAATCAATTAACTGAGCAAACTCAGCGTCTGTAATTACGTTTGCAGCAAGTGCGTTTTCAAGGGTGATGCTAAAGCGAGCACCTGGCTTGATAGTTCTTGCACGTAGTGCTTTTTTAACTTTTGCAAGTTCAGCTAGTGATGCGATTTTAGCTTTGTAAGCTTGCTCGTTGATGTGATGACCGTCACCTTCGATAGGCTTAACTAAATGCGTTATTTGCGCTTTAAAGGCTGTATCAAGCTGTGCTTGCTCAGCTAATTCGCGAATTAAATCATCGCTGATTTTTGGCATTTTAGTTGAGTAGTTCATCGTAATAAAACGAATAAACTTACGAGTACCACTTGCAGGGAAATTATCTAAGAACTTGTGCAATGCTTCTTCTGCGCTTTGTAGTGCAAAGCGAGTTGCATAATGGAAGTAAGGTGCTGCTTGCTCGCGCTCGCTGCTCGCTACTTTTTGCTCGTAGTATTTGATTGATGCCATAGCTGCATACAAGAAGCTCATTACATCGCCTAAACGTGCTGATAGCATTTCAGCTTGCTTTAATTTACCGCCAAGTACTAACAACGAGAAGTCAGCGTATACTGCAAGTTTTGCAGATAGCTTGTGTACTGCTTTTTCGTAGTCACGTACTTCTGGTAATGCTGAGCTTGCGCCAGCTGTAAATGGTAATACACCTAAACGGAATGCACGTAAGCTGTTAGCTGTACTGTAACCAATTGTTTTACGTAAAATACCGTTGAATTCTGCATCAGCGCCTTTGTCGTCGCTGTGGATTGATTCAACCATAGATTGTAAATATGGGTGACAACGCATAACACCTTGACCAAATATCATCAGGTTACGAGTAAGGATGTTTGCGCCTTCTACAGTAATTGCAATAGGTTGTGCAACATAGCCACTTGCTAGTGTATTTTGCGGACCATTTTGAATCGCTTTACCTGCTTGAATGTCCATCGCCGAGTCTAATACGTCGCGACCAAGCTCTGTCATGTGGTATTTAGCAATTGCAGTTACTACCGATGGTTTTAAGCCCATGCCTAAACCTTCAGTTGTCAGTACACGCATTGCTTCTTGTAGGTATGTTTTACCCGCAATGTCAGCTAGTTTTTCTTGAATACCTTCAAACTGACCGATTGATAGGCCAAACTGCTCACGAACTGCTGCGTATTCAGATGCAGATTTAAGTGCAACTTGCGCTGTACTTACACCTAGCGCAGGTAATGAAATACCACGGCCAGCACCTAAACAGCTAACCAGCATTTGCCAACCACGGCCGATGTTTTTCTGTCCACCGATAACAAAATCCATTGGTACAAAGACTTTGTTACCACGTGTAGTACCGTTATAAAAACGGATACCCATTGGATCGTGGCGGTTACCAAGTTCTACACCTGGGTGCTCTTTTGGAATAAGTGCACAGGTAATACCTAAGTTTTCTTTACCACCTAGTAAACCATCAGGGTCAACAACTTTAAAAGCTAAACCAAGAACAGTCGCAATTGGTGCAAGTGTGATGTAACGCTTGTCCCATGTAATTTCAAGGCCAAGAACTTCTTCGCCGTTGTGCATGCCTTTGGTTACTTTACCAACGTCTGGAATGCCGCCTGCATCAGAACCCGCTTCTGGGCTTGTTAGGGCAAAACATGGAATGTCTGTGCCGTTTGCTAAGCGTGGTAAGTAATGCGCTTGTTGCTCTTGCGTACCAAAATGAAGAAGTAGTTCACCCGGACCTAATGAGTTAGGTACCATTACTGTTACTGCTACTGCAGAACTTTTAGTCGCAATTGTGCCAACAATTGTTGAGTTTGCGTAAGGGCTAAACTCTAAACCACCAAATGACTTAGGAATGATAAGCGAGAAGAAACGTTCTTTTTTCAAAAACTCTAAAATGTCATTCGGTAAGTGAATGCCATTTTGAATTACTGAATCGTCAATCATGCCTAGTAGCTCTTGTACAGGGCCGTCAAGGAATGCTTGTTCGTCAGCTGTTAATGTAGCTGCTGGTACATCGCGTAATGCACTGAAATCAGGCTTACCTTGATAGATAGAACCTTCAAGCCAAACATCACCCGCGTCTAGCGCTTCTTGCTCAGTGATAGAAATACTTGGTAAAACTTTTTTTAACTTTGTACGTAAACTCATGATTGAACTCATCCGACCAGATAAATAATACCTACATTACGTCATAAAAATCGCTTTAGATCAATTACTCTATTCAATTAATTAACAGTTTTTTCAAATTATTTTCTTTACCCGAACGTAAACTGTTGAAACACAAAGGCTTACACCTGTACGCTGAAAATGATAAATTTTTTAAGATTGATGGATAAAACGTCGTGCTAAGGCACCTACTAGTCAATAATCTGTAAAGTGGGTAACGGATTGGGGTATTTTTTTAAATACAGACTGTTTTAATTTTTGAAATTTAAGCCTGATTTATTGTATTGAACAGGGTAAGTTGACACGTTAAATACGTGATTTATGGCCACTCGAATTTTTTAAAATACTTTTGCTTGTTAGTGTAAATGTATAAAAAAGAGCAAGTGAATGACACCTAAAAAAGGCATAAAAAACGCAGCTTAAACAGGCTGCGTTTTGTATTAATCAGAGTTTTTTAACAGCCTATTTTTACGACATGCTTGCCTGTAAAACCACCCGCGAGCTGCGTGTTTAAGGCATTAGATACCGCGTTTGCGTTAAACTCAACAGGCGTTAAGGTCGGTGCTTTAATATCACCATTAGTGGCGCCTTCGAGTAATAAATTGCCCATAAAACTTAAACGCTGTTGGGCACATAAACTATTAGCCAACCATGCACCACCAAGCGACACAACACTAATATTAGGTGCACGCCTATACATTAAATTTTGGTCAAAACATGGCAATGGATTTAAACAGGCTATTTTGCCGCAAAATCGCATGAGTTCGATATTACGCGCTGTCGACTCACCACCCACGGTATCGATTACTGCATCGAACCCTTGCGGCCCTAGCTCTCTACGAATTTTTTCACACAACTTTTTATCGTTGTAGTCAAACACAACATCCGCGCCAAGCTGTTTAACGAGTTTATGGTTTTTCTTAGAGGCTGTTGCAAATACATCAGCGCCACGCTGTTTAGCGTACTGAATAGCAAACTGCCCCACTGCACCTGCCCCACCTTCAATAAAAACAGTTTGACCTTCAGTGATACTAATTTTATCTAAGCTAATTAGTGCTGCCATTCCGGCGCAAGGCAGCAAAGCAGCAACCGCTGGGTTTAACTCTTGCGGTACAATAGACACTGCAAAATTAGGCACTTTTGTGTATTCACTCAGTACCCCTTGCCCACCTACGTTGGCGTGCCACATGACTCGCTCGCCAACATTAGGAAAAATCCCTTTACTTGCTTTTACTACAACACCTACCGCATCAAGCCCCAAAATATGAGGGTACTGCCACAAGCAAAAACCTGATTTTGCAAAATGCCCATCAACAGGGTTTAAGCCAACATATTCTACCTTTATCAATAGTTCGTTATCTGAACACTCAGGTACGGGTATCTCAATGTCAGCTAAACTTATTTGCTCATTAGGCGTTTCTAATACAATGGCACGCATTGTTTGCGGTATAGTATTTTGCGCTAAAATATCAGTATCAGACATCGTTAAACTCTACTTATTTGTGTTACTTAATGCATAGCTCCAACGCCCGTTAAATGACTGGTACGCATTGACCTTTGCAAGTAACGATAAAATGGTTGTTTCAACTGCATTTTCTTGTGCTATTAAAACATCCTGACGGGCATCTAACAACTCTAGATAAGGGATTTGGCCTTCTTCATACATGGCTTCTGCTTGTAAAAAGGCCTTATTAGCAAAGTCATAACGTTCATCTGCAAAACGTTTTTGCTGTGCCTGATTAACTAACCCCTGCAACGAAAGCTCACTTTCACTAAGTGCTTTAAGCACCACATTTTGATAATCGCTGTAAGCGGCTTCACTTAAAAACTGTTGTGCGTCTCGTTGTGCTAAAAGAGCAGGATAGCTTAAGATTGACCATTGCAACTTAGGCGCAATTTGCCATTGCTGCTGTGTATCGCTAAAGCCATTACTACCTAGACTTAACACACCTGCAAAGCCACTTAGGCTTACATCAGGTAGTAAAGCTTTACTGGCTGCCACACTTAAACTATTGGCTTGGCTAAAGTCATAAATTGCACGGCTAATATCTGGCCTCAGTGCAATAGCGGCATTTGGCTTACTAAGTGTTACGTCAAATTTATTGCGTAACACACTCAGTTCATTTGTTAATTCAATATTTTGAGTTAAACGCCCTGTAAGAACAGCAAGCGTTGATAAATCACTGTACTTAGCAAACTCAATGGCAGGAATTAACGCTTGTTGCTGGCGTAATTGCGCTAGGGTACGGTTTAAATCAAGCTCACTTGCAACACCTTCATCAACTCGCGCTTGTAACACATCAATACTTTGCTCAAGCGCTTGTATTTGTAAGCTAATAATGCGCTGTTTTTCAGCATTGCCTTGATAGCTAACAAACCCTTTAACAACCGCTGAAACAACTTCAATTTGGAGTAAACGAACTTGCTCTGCTTGGCTCATAGCCGATGCATTAGCCGCATCAACTAAAGCAGTAACTCGGCCAAATAAATCAAGCTGCCAATTAAGTGCAAAATTAGCACTTGATTGGCGTGAGTTTGTATCTCCTAAGCCGCTTCTTTGAGCGCCAACCTCAACACCACCTTGCGGTAAATATTGTGCTTTTTGCTCGCCCAGCCTAGCTAATGCACTTTTTAGTACAAGCTGACTTGTTTTTAGGTCGTAGTTTTTAGCGAGTGCATCTGATACTAATTGGTTTAGCTGCTCAGATTCAAAAGCGTGCCACCAGTTAGTTTCATCTGCACCAGTTAGCTGGTCAGCAACTGCAGCACTGGCAACAAATTCGTTAATTGTTTTTTGCTCGTCAAGCACGTCAATCTTACTTGCACAGCCAGATATGAGCGTGACCATTAATACAGACGCTACGGTTAACTGTGTTTTAAACCGCTTTGCTATTTGATTAGTCATTTGATAACTCCTGTGTGTTACCTTTTTTCTTTACAACAAGCATGTAAAACACCGGAGTAAACAATAAACCAAACACGGTTACACCAATCATCCCAGAGAACACCGCATTACCCATTGCATGGCGCATTTCAGCCCCTGCACCCGTTGCTAGTACAAGTGGTATAACACCCGCTGTAAACGCGATTGATGTCATAAGTATTGGGCGTAAACGCATACGACATGCCGCTAATATTGCATCAATATGCGATAAGCCTGTATCGTTTTTATCTTTTGCAAATTCAACCATTAATATCGCATTTTTAGAGGCCAAGGCCACCAGCACAATAAGCGCTATTTGCGTAAATATATTGTTGTCTGAACCTACAAACCAAACACCAAGTAATGCTGAAAATATCGTCATTGGAACAATTAAAATAATTGCCAATGGTAAGCGTAAGCTTTCATATTGTGCAGCCAATACCATAAACACCAGTAACACAACTAATGGGAACACATACACCATAGTGTTGCCTGCTAATACTTGTTGGTACGTTACTTCAGTCCATTCGTATTCAATACCACTGGGTAAGTTGTCGGCCAAAATAGCCTCAATTGCCAGTTGAGCTTGGTCAGAACTAAAACCAGGTGCAGGACTGCCGTTAAGCTCTGCACTTGGGTAACCGTTGTAGTGCATTACACGGTCTGGACCAATTGTTGGCGTAACCGTTAGGATTGAGCCTAATGGCACCATGTTACCTTCACGGTTTCTTACTTTGAGGTTAAGAATTTGATCAGGGTCTAGACGATAATCAGCATCAGCTTGCGCATTTACTTGGTACGTTCTGCCAAACATATTAAAGTCGTTTACATACACAGAACCCAAGTATATTTGTAAAGCATTAAACACTTCGTCAAGCGGAATGCCTTGAATTAACGCTTGTTCACGGTCAATATCAATATCCATTTGTGGAACTTGAATTCTAAAGCTTGAGTAAAGCCCCATGAGTGCTGGATCTTGTTGCGCTTTGCCAATCACTGTTTGTAGGCTGTTAAATAACGCTTCAAAACCTTTGTTTGCTCTGTCTTCAATTTGAAGTTTAAAGCCACCTGTAGTACCTAAACCTTGAATTGGCGGCGGCGGAAATACTGCCACAAACGCTTCGTCAATTGCTGCAAACCTTTGATTTAACTGCGCGGCTATAGCCATGGCCGATTTACTCGGATCGGTTCTATCTTCAAATGCATCTAACGGAGTAAACACAATCCCGCTATTTGGGCTGTTGGTAAAACCATTCACTGATAAACCTGGAAATGCAACCGTATTAGCAACACCTGGTACTTCAAGTGCAATTTGTTGCATTTGTCTAAGCACATCTTCAGTACGGTCAAGGCTTGCTGCATCAGGTAGTTGTGCAATGGCAACTAAGTACTGTTTGTCTTGTTGTGGAATAAACCCACCTGGTACCGCATCAAACAGCTTAATGGTTCCACCTACTAGGGCAACATAACCGATCATTACAATAAAGCTCATACGAATTAGTTTTTTAACTAATCTTTCGTAGCCTTTGGCGCCTCGGTCAAATACACGGTTAAAGGGTTTAAATAACCAGCGGCCAAATAGTTTATTTAATAAACGCGTAAATGCATCTGGCTTAGTATCGTGAGACTTTAACAACAGTGCCGCTAATGCTGGCGACAGCGTTAACGAGTTAATTGCTGAAATCACCGTTGAAATAGTAATTGTTAAGGCAAATTGCTTATAAAATTGCCCTGAAAGTCCGGTAATAAATGCCGTAGGAATAAACACTGCACACAATACGAGTGCAATGGCAATAATTGGCCCTGTCACTTCGCTCATAGCAACACGTGTTGCTTCAAGTGGCGAAAGCCCTTGCTCAATGTTACGCTCAACATTTTCAACTACAACTATGGCGTCATCGACCACAATACCAATGGCAAGTACTAAGCCAAACAGCGACAAGGTGTTAATAGATACGCCTAACCACTGCATTACCGCAAACGTACCAATGAGTGAAATAGGCACCGCAATAAGTGGAATAATAGAAGCACGCCATGTTTGTAAAAACACAATGACAACAATAACTACCAGTACAATAGCTTCAAGCAAAGTGGCAATAACAGCATCAATAGAGCCACGAACAAATACAGTAGGATCATAAACTATGTCGTATTCTACACCTTCAGGGAAGTCTTGTGATAAACGCGCCATGGTTTCGCGTACTTGGTCAGAAAGCTCAATGGCATTAGACCCTGGGCGTTGAAATATAGGCATTGCAAGTGCAGGTTGCGAGTCAAGCTCAGCACGCAAAGAATAGCTGTCTTGACCAAGCTCTACGCGGGCAATATCTGTAAGGCGTGTTATTTGGCCTTCATCACCCACTTTAATAATTACTTGTTCAAACTCTTCAATACTGTTTAAACGCCCTTTTACATTTAACAGTACTTGAAATTGACTGTCGTTAGAAACCGGCTGTGCACCTAAGCTACCCGCTGCTACTTGTTGGTTTTGTGAACGGAGTGCGGTTACTACATCGGTTGCTGTTAGCTCGCGTGCTGCTAGCGCATCTGGGTTTAACCATACACGCATGGCGTATTTACCTGCGCCAAATAAACGCAAATCACCCACACCCGGTAAACGTGCTATTTCGTCTTTAATATATAGGTCTGCATAGTTAGACAAATACGCGGTATCGTGCGATTTTTTTGGTGAGTACAAGTGCACCACCATGGTTAAATCGGGTGACGATTTTTCAGCCACCACACCTAAACGTTGCACTTCTTCAGGTAAACGTGGCAAGGCACTGTTAACACGGTTTTGTACTTGTACTTGGGCGCGGTCTAAATCAGTGCCTAGTGCAAATGTAACCGTCAGCGTCATACGACCATCACTGGTTGCTTGAGAAAACATATACAGCATGTTTTCTGTACCATTAATTTCTTGCTCTAACGGCGTTGCTACCGTTTGCGCTATTACCGTTGGGTTGGCCCCTGGGTAGCTTGCTGTTACAACCACGGTAGGCGGCACGACTTCTGGGTATTCACTTACCGGCAGTTGGAATAACGAAATACCACCGGCAATTAATATAACCAAAGACAGCATGGCCGCAAAAATGGGTCGCTGTATAAAAAAGTGTGAAAATTTCATCTAAAAAACCTTATTGCTTTGCGACTAAGCTTGAATCGTCATTGTTCATGGTGAACGCAACATCACTGCTATCAATGGTTACTTTGTTCGGTGCTACAGGCATACCTGGTCCAACACGAGCAGGGCCATTTACGGCTATTACATCGCCCTCTGCAAGACCTGAGGTGATAGCACGAAGAGAGCCATAACGCTCACCCACTGTAACTAATTTGTACTGCAGCACATTGTTTTCACCCACAGTCAAAACAAAGCGGTTTTTTAAATCAGTTCCTATTGCTCTGTCTGGGACAATTATCTGCTCTGTTACTGAATTAGCAGCAAGCTTAATGCGCGCAAATGAACCTGCACGTAGGTGACTGTTATCTTCGTCAAATACGGCGCGTACACGCAGCGTACCGGTTGATGAGTTAATTTGGTTATCAATAAAGTTAATGTAACCTTTGTAAGCAAACCCACGCTCGCCTACTTTTTGCATTACTACCGGTTGACGGCTTTGTGCGGTTACATTGCTGAAGTCGCTGTTCCATGTGCGCTCATCTACGTCAAAGTAGGCATACATTTTTTCGTTAGAAACAATACTGGTTAACACACTTTGCCCTGCAATAATGTTGTTACCTTTAGTTATATTGGCACGCGAAATCACACCATCAATTGGTGACACTATGGCTGTAAATTCTAAATCAAGTTTGGCTGAGGTTAATTGCGCTTGTAACGCTGCAAGTTGTGCTTCGCGTTGGCGTAATACAGACGTGCGTGACTCTGCTTGTTCCGTTGAAATTGCTTTACGCTCAGTTAATCGCTCAGCGCGTTTAGCCTCGCTTTTTGCTTGTTCAAGTGCAGCTTGCGCACTATTAACCTGCGCTTTTAAACTGGCAACCACTGCCGCAAACGGACGGTCATCTAACTTAAATAATACATCGCCTTTTTTAACTAGGTCGCCTTCATTAAATGTAATCGCTTCTATAACACCTGACACTCGAGGCATGAGTGCAACTTCTTGCGGTGACTCTAAGCGAGTTGTATAGGTGTGCCAGCTTTGTACTGGTTTAACAAGTACGTTAGCAACATCGATAGGTTGAAGAAATTGCGCTTGAGCCGAAGGCGGTGTGCTTTCATCTGCACAGCCGGCAAGTGTTAAAAATGCGCCTGCAAATGCAGCAGCGATAAGGTGTTTTTTCATGAAGACGCTCCTTTAATTGATTAAGAACGCATACTACGGCTTATACCTGCGGACAAAAACCATAGATTTTTAAATTCATTAATGCCAAAATGGCATCAATAGTGTATTTATGGTGGTTTTATGGATACGACAAGTCGGCTTTTAATGTTGCTTGAAGTGGTTGAGCAAGGCTCTTTTGCTAAGGCTGCTGAATTACGTAATATCGACCGTTCTGTGATCTCAAAACAAATTAGTCGTTTAGAAGATGAACTAGGAGTTAGATTACTAAACCGCACTACTCGCTCATTTTCACTCACTGCCGCGGGTGCAGAAATGATAAAAAAAGCCGGTGAGCTCAGAGAGCTGCTTGGCGAAACCGTGCGCATGGCCGAAAACTACCACTTAGAGCCTCGTGGCGTCCTTAAAATAACCTCATCAACACTCATTGGTAGGCGCTACTTACAACCAGTACTTAATGACTTTCAAAAGCGTTTCCCTCAAGTTGAAGTTGAATTAAGACTTGATGACAGATTAGTTGATATTGTATCTGAAGGGTTCGATTTAGCATTTCGAATTGGTGAGCCAAAGGATTCATCCCTTATCGCCCGCAAAATTGCCCGTAATCGCTTGTTAATTGTTGCCGCCCCCGAGTTTATCAGCACGTATGGTATGCCAGCCACAATGGAAGAACTAGCAGATTTGCCTGCGGCAAGTTATGCGAGCAACTCTATGAGAGTTGAAACAGTGGACTATTACAATAGCTCTGGTGAGCCATGTGAGCAAAAAATAAAAAGTGTATATCGCGCTAACGATGCTGAAGCACTACTTATGAAAGCCATCTCTGGTACAGCTTATTTTGTAGCGCCGGCATTTATAATCGGTGACGAAATTACCGACGGTAAATTAATACCTATATTAACGGATGTAAAGTTAATGGATTACAGTGCAATGTATGCTGTTTATCCGCACAGAGATTTACCTGTACGTACACGATTATTTTTTGATGCAGTACGCGAATATTTAGGAAAAGATAAACCAGTATGGGAGCACGGTATTCCAAACTTTGAGCAAATGTATTAGGCAGGTATTAGTTCAGAATTTTTATGCTCTTTCGAATTAGCATACACTTTATTGCGACCTAAACGTTTTGCTTTATAAAGTTGTTTATCGGCTTCAATAAAAATGGATTCGAGCGAAGAGTTAACCTGATGACTTGCCACACCCACACTAATGGTGAGCTTTATTTTTTTACCGTCTATATTGAACTCCGTCTTCTCTACTGTCGCTCTTAGTTTTTCAGCAGCAAGTAAAGCGTTCTCTTTTGAATCAAACGAATGAATAACGGCAAATTCCTCACCACCAACCCTAAACACGTAACCCTTTGCTAAGGTTATTCTTAAAAGCGTAGCAATCTCAGTAAGTACCTTATCCCCTACGTCGTGGCCAAATTTGTCGTTTATTTGTTTAAAATAATCTAAGTCGAGTAAAAATAAATAGGTATTTGTTTTATCAATAAGTTCCACTTCAAAATAATGATTCATTGATAACCGGTTACCCGCCCCCGTTAGTGGGTCAAGCAGCGCTAGATTTTTTAAACGTTTGGATGAAAGCGCACGGCTTCCCTCAAAAATATGCGATACAGTCCAAATACTGACGTACGCTAATAGTAAATTAATTGCCATATTAAAATTAACAATTGATTCGCCAGTATATTTACTAAATAGAGTTAACGATTGAACAACAAGTACTGTGCCTGAAAAGAAGATACCGTAACGCTTACCCATCAACAGATAACACAATACGGGTAAGGCAAAAGACCAAACAAATAATCCATATTTGGGGGCAGATATAAGGTTAGCGTAAAGAACTATAATGCACACCAACACACACATGACAACTGATTGCCAAAACCGTAATGCATGTTTGTTTAAGTGATAAATGGTATATAAGCAATAAACTGAAAAACACAACTCTAAAAAACCGAGGAAGAACACACCACTAAATACGTTTAAAACGCTAAAAAACAGTGACACAGAGCCAAAAAACAAACACATCCATACAAGAACATGCTTTCTTAATGCTTTGGTACTATTTAGAGCAGTGATATCCATTCAATTAACTCAGTAATGTCGAACTAAGGGATTATTCTACCGTGTAATAAATATATAACAAGTGTAACTGAGTGTTATTCGGCCACATTGTAGTAATTTTAACCGCTAACCACCTAGCATCGAAAGGTTTGTTGTGACCCCGGTTTCACCCTGATGCAATAAATGTGTTGGTTTTTTAGTTTTAATATAAACAGAGAGCTGATCTATAAGTGCTTGGCTTGAGCTTTCATTCATGTACTCTCGTAATGAGATGCCTTGCTCTGAAAACAGGCAAAGGTGTAGCTTACCTAAAGACGACACCCTTAGCCTATTACACGAACTACAAAAATCATTACTGTAGGGCATTATTAAACCAATTCGGCCTTGGTAATCTGGATGATAAAACTCTTCAGCTGGGCCCGCTGTGACACTTCTAATGATTGGCTGCCAACCCGCTGCACGCAATCGCGCTTTAATTGACTGACCCGATATATGGTTTGCATCAAAAAATGCTTTGTTGTCATTTGTTTGCATCAACTCAATAAAGCGCATAGTAACTGGGCGGTGCTTCAAATACGCTAAAAAGGTATCGAGCTCTTGGCCGTTATATTGCTTCATTAGCACACTGTTTATTTTTACCGATTCAATACCACTGTCTAACGCGGTGTCGATGCCTTTCATCACTGTATTAAATTTATCGTGACCAGTAATGGTGTTAAACATTCTTGCATCAAGTGTATCAATACTCACATTAATCGCATTAAGGCCTGCATCTACCCAATTGTTAATGTGTTTATGCATCGAAAAGCCATTTGTTGTGGCCGCTATTTTTGTAATGCCTGAGGTATCTTTTGCTGCACGAATAACATCTATAAAATCTTTCCTGAGGGTAGGCTCACCCCCGGTAATACGCAGCTTAGTAATACCATGATGTGCAAAAGCACTAATCGTATTACTGATCTCATTCAGTGAAAGGAACTCTCTATCATGGTCACATTGGTAGCCATCGGGTAAACAATAAACACATTTAAAGTTACACACATCGGTGATCGATAAACGTAAGTAACTAAATTTTCGCCCTGCTGGGTCGATGAGCATAAATAAACCTTAACCTTACTTTTTTAAACAGAGCCCGTTGAGCCTTGAGCGTTGAATTGCTTTATGCTTACACAGTACCACATGGGTTGACTCGTATTTAAACTAATTCTGAGGGTGCAAATACCTCTCAAAATTAAACATCTCTAATAAATCGCACTGCAAAAGCGTGTAAACTAAAGCTTTACACGCTTTTAGCATTTAATTAGGCTTTTAAACCCTTTAAAACTGCACTTGGTTTCATTGGCAAGTCGCGTAAACGCACACCTACTGCATTGTAAACGGCATTGCCAATTGCTGGCGCAACGCCAATAACACCTGGCTCCCCTAACCCTACAGGAAACTCATCACTTTGCACAAACTCAATGTCCATTTCTGGTACATCTTGCATTCTCAGTGGAAGGTAAGTATTAAAGTTTGTAGCAGCTACTTGGCCGTTTTTGTATGAGTTGGACTCATTTAAGGCCATACTGGCTCCCCACAATAATGACCCCTCTAATTGCGCTAATGCGCCATCAGGATGCACTATTAAACCGGCATCAACAACAGCGTATAACTTTTTAAGGGTGATTTTACCATCGCTTTTGTTAACGTGAACATGGGCTGCGGTGCCAATCCATGCTGGCATATGGCGCTCTTGCCCTGAACTAACTGAAAAACCAATGCCTTCATTTTCGTTGAGTTTTATTGAGCTGACCTTGTCTGACACTTTTTTGAGCACATCATGTAATCGGCGCGCGCCACCCACACTTTCGGGTGCTTTACCCGCTTGTTTGCCTTTACCGTCAAGCATTGATAATCGAAACTTAACCGGATCAACACTTTGTTTGTGAGCTATTTCATCTATAAAAGACTCAAGGCTCCATACAATCCAACCCGGTCCAACTGAACGTAACCAACCCGGCGTAAAAGTGCTTTGTGCTAACTCGTTATTAATAGCACGAGCACGATGGTTGCTCATGCTGTACCAGTGATCGGCACCAGAGGCAGAAAACGAATCAAATTTACCATTACCATCAACACCCGGAGCTAAAAAGCCTGGCGCCATTGCTTTGGTTGGCCAACCTGCAGCAAAGGCATGTTCTAACGCACTAAGCTCACCCGTTTCACTAAACGAGGCTGTTAACTTAGCCGTAGATGCCGAGCGAGACTGATCAAATAAACTGTCATCGGCGCGAGTAAACACGAGCTTAACCGGTTTACCTATTGCTTTAGCTGTTAACGCAGCGGGTACCGTCCAATCGCCGAATAATCGACGGCCAAAACCGCCCCCCAAGTAATAAGGGCGAATTATTACGTTATTTTGTTCTATATCAAGGGCTTTAGCTAACGCCGGTAACGTAAGTGATTGCCATTGGTTACCCGTATGCACAATCCAATTTCCGTCTTTAAATTCAGCTATGGCATTAAGTGGTTCTAACTGGTAATGACTTGCTGTTGCGGTGGTGTAGGTTGCATCAAATTTATTTTTTGCATCGGCCAAAACCTGAGGCGTATTGCCTTCATCTACAAATAAAGTACCGGATGCGCTATCGTCACATAATTTTTTACCCTGCGCCTGAATATCTGCCTCGGAGACGTTGGCCGTTTTGCCTACCTGGTAGCTTACATTTAACGCATCAACCGCTTTAATAGCACTGTGATAATTGTCAGCCAGTACAACAACCCATCCTTCGACGGTATTACTAGGATCGTTTAATATTTCAAAACCGCGATAACCTTTAATTGCTTTTGCGCCACTGTCATCAACACTTGTTACTTTACTTCCATATCGTGTTGGAGGAATAACCGGACGCGCATACACCATCCCTTCTATTTCAACATCAATACCATACACCGCTGTACCGTTTGTTTTAGCGGGTATATCTAATGCTTTAAAATCTTGATTTAAGCCCGTTAAATGACGTTTATTGGCTGGTTTTAAAGGGAGCTGTGCGACCTCTTCACTTGTAAAGGTACGATTAAACTCACCTTTTTGTACAATATCGGCGTAGCTTACTGATTGTCCACCCGCAATAATTTGCCCTTTTTGTGCAATACATTGCTCTGGTTTAACCCCTAGCATTTTAGCCCCTGCATCAATAAGGGCTAAGCGACCTGCGGCACCCGCTTGCGATAGCGGTTTAAAACTTTGAAATACTGACCACGAACCACCTGTAACCATATATCCCCATTTCTCGTGGGTGTCTACGTAAGTAATTGATACTTTATCCCAATCACACTCTAACTCGTCGGCCACTATTCGTGCTAAAGCAGTACCAATGTGTTGGCCCATTTCAGCCTTTGCAATACTAACCTCTACCCCACCATTGGTATCCATTGTCCACCAAATAGTGGGTGAAAACGCCTGTTGTGAAATTGATTCTTTGGCGCTCAAAGACCCTGTAAATAAAGCAGGTGCAAATGCCATCACTAGGCCCGCACTAGCACTGCCAATCATAAATGAACGACGATTTAAGTTGACGGTTTCGCTATTTTTTTGAAATAATTTTTTCATTATCCGCTCCAATTAAACGTCTTGCTCATTTGGGTTAAACATTTGTACTGCGCTTTGCGATTCATCAGCCGCACGTTTTATTGCCGACTTTATACGTTTGTAAGCCATACAACGACAGTAATTACCATTCATATGATTGACAATTTCTTCATCAGTTGGTGATGGATTGTCTGCAAGCAATGTTGCTGCTTGCATAATCTGGCCAGACTGACAATATCCACATTGCGGTACTTGCTCATCAACCCATGCTTTTTGCAGCGGGTGTTCGTTATTAAGACCTTCAATAGTGGTAATATTTTTACCTGCTACAGCAGCAATAGGTAATACACATGAGCGCGTAGCCTGTCCGTCTAAATGCACAGTACAAGCACCACACATTGCTATGCCACAACCAAACTTAGTGCCCTTTAGCCCAACTTCATCGCGAATAACCCATAACAAAGGTGTATCTTCACTTGCATGTGATTCAATCACTTTGCCATTAATTGTAAACGTTACCATAACTCGCCCCTTGAATAAGCTTTCAATCAACTGCACCGCGAGTTGTGCTGAACAGTTGGAGTACCATTAAAATTAAAGCAACTTGACCCTTCAACATTGCTCTTAAGTAGTGCACGCAAGTTTACACGCTGCGCAGTATGCCTTTGCGCTTACAAATATTAATGACGTCTTATATTTGCAAGGCATCTAAAAAATTTCAATTAAAGTCTAGTTTGTTTTTTCTATTTAACCCGAACCTGCTTGCGATAGATTTATTAGCTATAGTGTACGTTAGCAACTAAGTCCCTATTTTAGAGGCATAGCGCTTTAACTGCTCAACAGTGTCTATATCTGTGCTTGCCTGGTTAATTAAAATGCTGTTTACAATATCACCCGAGCCACGAAGTAAGTGTTGCGCACCTTTGTCAGTCGTTAAAGTGGTGAGTAAATCAAAATCATCATAAGGAAATATTGCTGGCACACCTAAGCGCTTTCCGTAGTTAGCACACCATCGGGTGGGAGTTTTCTGAAATCGAGTGACTAAAAGCTGAATATCGCAAGTCTCTAATTCAACCTGATCTGCTAGCATAAATAAAATGCCATCCCAATCGCCACTATGCTTTAAATGATTGGCTGCAAGCGCAATTGATTTACCTAAACCTTGCCGCCAATGTAAATTATGGATTATTTCAATGTTATTACAGTGCTTAAGCGCTTGAGTAATTTCGCTATGCCAAGCACCAGAAACAATATAAACAGGGCTTGCGTCTAACTGCTGTAAAACTTCAACTGCACGCGCGATCATGCTTTTATTGTTGCCCACATTAGCTATTAATTTACACCCATTAAAACGAGACGATTGCCCGGCGGCTAACAATACTTTTGCTATGCGCATACTTTATTGGCCCCAATTACTGAGGGATTTAGCATCTTTATTAGAAAGCACAGCATGGATTTCACTAATAAGTGACAATGCAATACTTTCTGGCGAGTCGCCACCCAAATTAAGTCCTACAGGACCAAAAACAGGTGCTTTAACATCCTCAATAGCTGTATTGGCTTGCTCAAAAACCTGTGCGCGTCGGTGCTTTGGACCCAGCAATCCCATATATTTTAAATGAGATTGGCTCAACGCAAAAAGTGCATTTGCATCAAGCTCAACACTGTGCGCCATTAATATGCTGGCATCTACCTTTTGCATTTCACAATATTGAGTGAGCTCTTGTGAGGGACAACGTAAAATAGCATCTGCCTGCTGAAAATATTGCCTTTTAGCATTAGCTGCGCGCGGATCCCATACGGTCACGATCCAACCTAGTTGCTTTGCTATCGAATAAACTGCAACAGCATCGGCACCGCCACCCACAATTAAAATATGGGGGGCTGGGTATACGGCTACTTGTAGCCAATGCTGATTATTTTTTTCAATGATTTGTGCTTTACGATTAACAGAAAGGCCATCAGAAATATTACGTTTTGAAAAAAAACCCTGCCCCAACGCACAAACAGGTTGGACTGGTTGCGAATAGTAACCTGACACTTTTTCTTTTAGAGCATTAAAAACTGAATCGAGACTTAAGTATTCATTGGCAGCATTCACTGGCTGTAAAACAATATGAACAATACCACCGCAACCAATGCCTAATTGAAAAGTTAAATCATCTTCATCAGTTGCGTCATAAGTAATGGTTTTTGATTTTAAAGAGGTCATCACTTGTTTGGCGTGGCGCTGAATATCTGCCTCTAGGCACCCCCCCGAAAGCATACCTAAACGCTGGCCTAGGCTAGAAATAAGCATCATAGCGCCTAGCTTGCGGTAGCTGGAGCCTTCAATTTTGTACAATGTTGCCAATACCCATTGCTGTTCGTCTCGCAAAGGGTGCCACGTAGCCAGCATGCTTTTTAAATCAGTTACCATATATGTGCCATTAGAGTCCTTTAATTATGTATTTTTCAAAATATACAAATATTACTGTGAATAACTGACTAACTTTAAAACGCCTTACTTACGTTGAACCCAATCGATAAGATCATATTTATATTATATAAAATAAAGCATTATCAGCCACTGTAAAGGTTTACTATTTACGATTCCATTAAATCGTTTAGAGTTTCAATCAGGCTGTCAAATTCATCATTAACACTTTCGCGCTGTTTGTTGCTCAATGTAGGAGCGAGTTCGATTAATAAATTGACATATAAATCGAGGTTGGTTGCATTTATAGCTAATTGTTCTTCGCTCATAAAGGCCTCACGTTCTTTTATTACGTGGCTCAGTTTATTTACAAACTCGTTTTCTGGTAAGCTTTTATTATGCATTATTACTTTAGCCGCATCTAAGCGAGTTTGTTTGTAATCGAGCCAAAGAGCCCCTGATTCTGTGTGTTCATTATTTGCGTCTGCAATGAGTTGCTTTTGCTGGTCAGTGAGCTTACCAAGCCAATCTGAATAGTAGTCTAGCTGGTTTTCTAGGCGTTTAGTTTTGCGCTCTTTACTAGATTGTTCGTTATATTGCTCACGATCTTCGTTAATTTGATCTTGTATATTTTGTATAAATTCGTCGCGTTGCTCTTTAGAAAGCGTATACCCTAGCTGTGCAAGGGGGTAATGCGCATGTTCAAGAAGGTTTTTCCAATGCGTTCTGGCAAATACAACCTGCTCTTTTAATTGGGCATGATTGAGTTGTTGATTAAACAACAATTTTAAATTTTCAATATCTTGCTTGTATGCTGGCAATTGTGTGTCGCGGTGCCATTGCTGTGTGGTATTAATAATTTCTTTTAGTTGTTTGTTCTGTTGTTTGTTTAAATCGACGTAGTCATCAACCCAAAATGATGATAACCATGTTAAATTATTATAAGTAAACGAAGCAGAACAACTCGTTAATAGCAGTACACTTAACGCAATAGTTATATGTGACAACTTATTTTTTATTGTTTTAAACATTTTCACCTCTGCAAACATAAACGCTTAACGTAGCTAAGCACTTACATAATGACCTTGCGTATTACGAACACGCTCTTTTTAATCGCACGTAAGCTCGAAAGTATAAAATTAAAGTAACACGTTTTTAGCCGTGCTTTGACCTAGTTATTTCTTTTAAATTTTCTGTTATATCTGTATCTTACGTTTATTACATCAAACGGGTTAGGTAAAACAACCCCGATTTGAGCTATGCTATAATGGCACACAGTGTTTATCTAAACCTAAATGCACGCTAATTTTTTTGTAGCAATACAATAAACCTAAAATACAGCAATGTTATACGCCCTTCATTACGTGTGAGTGCAATAGTATTGCAAAGAAAATGGTTTTATTTAACTCACAGTGAAACGATTACTTGTTGGAGACATCGCTATGTCACAGTTTAATTTAAAAACGTTATTACTTACGGGTGCTTTAATTGCTAGCCCTTTTGCCAATGCGACTCTTGAAGAAGGTATTATTGCGGCAAACGAAGGTCGCTTTGAATTCGCTTTAAAAGAATTTGAATACCTTGCCGACAAAGGGTTTGCACCTGGCATTTACGAACTTGCTAAGTTATACGAAGAAGGCCACGGCGTTACACGCGATTATTACAAAGCAGCCGACCTATACAAAAAAGGCGTAAAAAAGAACCACGCAGACTCAATGTTTGCATTAGCGGTATTATACGATGAAGGTAAAGGCGTTAAATTAGATAAACAAATGGCTTTATCTCTATTCGAAAAAGCAGCCAAAAAAAACATGCCTGCCGCACAGTTTAACTTAGGTGTTATGTATTCAAATGGTGACGGTGTTAGTCACGATTACAAACTTGCTAAAACATGGTACGAAAAAGCCGCAGGTAATAACTATTCTTTAGCGCAATTTAATTTAGCGCTTATGTACTTTGAGGGGTTAGGAATGCCAAAAAACCTCGAAAAGTCATACATATGGAATACGATTGCCGAATACAATGGCAACATGCAAGCAAGCCACAGTCGTAAGCTGGATGAGCGTTCCATGCTACCAAAAGAAATTGAAGAAGCAAAAGAAAAAGCCGACGCAATTTACACTAAAATTCTTGCAGGCACATATGCAGGCGAAGGGCGTCTGTTTTAAGTCAAGCAATACAAATAAAGCTGAACTTAGTGTCATTGCGCATAACGAGTTCAGCTTTTTTAAATTTGTTTTACTTAATATATAGCCACTTTAATAGTTTAGTTAGCAGTTTGCTTTGCTTGAGTAACAACCCTATACGGGGGTTAAAAGAACCAGAAACCAGTGTATTTTTAGCGTGGCTAAACGTTAAAAACCCTTCTTTACCATGATAGTGCCCCATACCTGAGTGACCTACGCCACCAAATGGCGCGTCGTCAGCGGTTACTTGCACCAGAGTATCGTTAACGGCAACGGTGCCACTGAGCGTTTGTTTAATAATGTACTCTTGCGCTTGTTTATCTTGACCTAAAATATAAAGAGCAAGTGGGTTAGGATGCTGTTTAATATAATCAAGAACTTCTTCTAACTTCCCATAACTCTTAATTGGCAATATAGGCCCAAATAATTCGTCTTGCATAAGTTGCATGTCATCGTTCACGTTTGTGACTAAATGCAGGCCCATACGATGCTTATCTGCATCTTGTTGATTTTGCTCAAGTGGCTTAATGACATTTGCCCCAAGTGCTTGTGCTTGTACCAAATATTCGGATAAACGCGCATAATGCGAATCACTAATAATAGAGGTTAAATTTTTACCTTCAACACCTTGCTTAAAATGCTTTTTATAAAGCTCACATAGCTGTTTAATGAGCTGGCTTTCTAAGGTTTTAGGCACAAATACATAGTCTGGCGCGACACAAATCTGACCGGCATTCGCCATTTTTCCAAATAAAAGTGCGTGCGCTGCCTTTTTAACATCGGCTTGCTCGGTAATAATAACTGGTGACTTGCCGCCAAGCTCTAAAGTAACGGGGGTTAAGTTTTTACTGGCGGCTTTCATTACTAATTTGCCAACCCCTGTAGAGCCGGTAAATAATAAGTGTGCAAAAGGGAGGGACGAAAATTCGCTTGCAACGTCACTACCACCTTGGACCACACATACGTGCTGGCTCATTTTATTATCAAAAAGCTTTTCTAAAACAGCATTGGTATGAGGAGTAAATTCACTCAGCTTCAACATAACCTTATTACCCGCAGCAATTGCGGTGATCACTGGCACAACTGCAAGTTGAATTGGATAATTCCACGGTGCGATAACGCCTACAACGCCTTTTGGCTGATAGGTAACACTCACTTTTGAAGGCCATAGGCTAAGCCCCACAGAACGTTTACTAGGCTTTGACCACTTAGGTAGCTTTTTAATTATGTGCGAAAGCCCTTGCACGGTAGGTAAAATATCCCCCAGTAAGGTATCAAACGCAGTACGATAACCAAAGTCTTTAGATACCGCACTGATAAGTTCTTCTTCAAGCTCTACAATGCCCGAACGTAATTTTTTTAAAATGGCTAATCGAGAATGAACTGTAGGATAAGGGTTATCTAAAAACGCATTTTGCAAACTATTAAACTGCGTTAATAAAGAAGCTGTTTGTGCTGTGTCTGTCGTCAAAATAGGTTACTCGATTTTTAAAGTTATTGTCGACTATAACCTTGTTCTGTTTTTCGAGCAATAACACTAATTTACCTGTTACAACAACATACATACTGATTAAGAGTCGCTTTGCTTGAGGTGCATAGGGACTCCATTTTAAAAATTAAATACTGTTTTTGCGAGCGTTATTGTTACAAATGTAATTAACACGATAGCGACTAGGTTAAGTGCAAAGCCTGCTTTGATCATATCGCGAATTTTAATTTTACCCGAGCCAAACACAATGGCATTTGGTGGTGTTGCAACAGGCATCATAAACGCACAACTGCATGCTATAGCAGCAGGAATAACCCATACTAAGGGCGAACCAAAAACACTTTCAGCAACAGGGCCTAATAACGGCAAAAAGCCAGCTGCCGTGGCTGTGTTACTCGTTATTTCAGTTAAAAAGGTAATGAGCGCAACAACCACAAAAATTCCCATAACTAACGGAATAGCACTCGTACCTTCTATCATCTGTGCAATGTATTGCGCTAAACCAGAAGATTTAATTTGTGATGCTAATGATAAGCCCCCACCAAAAAGTAATAACACACCCCAAGGCACTTTAGACGCACTCGCCCAATCTAAAATACGCTCGTCACTACCCTTTTTAGCTGGCAAGACAAATAACACCAAGGCTGCTGCAATCGCAATAGCTGTATCTGAAATGCCAAGACCCGATAAGTCAGCTAATAGCGGTCTAAAAATCCAACAGAGCGCTGCCAGTGCAAATACTAAAAACACCCCTTTTTCTGCGCGTTGCAACGATCCGAGTGCTGCAAGCTCATCAACAAACATGGTTTTACTGTCTAGTATGTCTTCTGCATTTTTATCAACTTGATAGCTAAATTTAGTAAGCCATATCCAGCACACCAACAACATGACAATTGCTAAAGGTACACCTACCATCATCCACTGCCCAAAGCCAATTTCAATTTGGTAACTTTCAGATAAGTAAGCTGCCATAAGGGCATTAGGCGGTGTTCCTATTAACGTAGCAATACCACCAATGCTGGCACCATAGGCAATTGATAACAGTAATGCTTTTGCAAATTCATTTTCACTAGAATCAGAATTACTCACTAAATGAATAATTGATAACGCGATGGGCAACATCATCACCGTTGTTGCTGTGTTTGACATCCACATAGATAAAAATGCTGTTACTAGCATCAAGGCTAATATTTGTAAGCTAGGCTTTTTACCCGCATAGAGCATAGTGGTTAACGCAATTCGTTTATGTAGCCCCCAACGCTCCATAGCTATTGATATTAAAAAACCACCCAAAAATAAAAATATGAGTGGATGTGCATAAGGTGCTGCTGTAATTTTGATAGGAGCAATACCTACAAGTGGCGTTATGACGAGCGGTAACAATGAAGTCGCAGGAATAGGCACAATCTCAGTTACCCACCAAGAGGCCATCCAAAACGCTAAACCGGCTGTTTTGAAGGCTGTATTAGACAGGCCACTTGGCGGCTCTAATAAACAGGTTAACAGCATGACAATGGGGCCAAGCCATAACCACAAGCTTCGGATAATTGAATATGTTTGATTAATATTGTTTAGATTGCTTAACATTACTGCGCCAAAAGCTTTTTAACAGACGTTACAGTAAATAAGATGGTGAGGACTTGTCAAATGGATACACATCAGCCAAAACAATAAATATAAAGTAAAATATTTAAAGCGTTTAGTGAGAGTGTAAAAATTTAAGGAATAAAAAAATCAAAAAGGGGATTTAAAGAAACGCCGTAAACAAAAGGCCTACGGCGAACATATCAAAATTAACTAGTCGCTAATGCTGATCTATTTTTTAGGTACTTATATAAACCAATTAATGAGGCTGCGATCCAAAATATTTCTATCACAAAGCTTGCCAAATTAAAGTTATAACAGAGGCTAATTAATAATAAAATCGCTCCTGTTAAGTTCATCATGTTGTATGTCAGGCTGGTCGGTGTTGTTTTACCTAACTGAAGTAAAAAAAACGACCCTACAACTAAAAAAGTGCCTGTCATACCGATGATGTCAAATAAGAGTGCTATCACGAAACTATCCTTTATCCATTTTTAAATAACCCAAAAAACTGGCCCAGTCCATGGGGAGGGTATATTTTCATTCATTGAAACAGCAAAACCGGGCGATCATAACAACAAAGTAGATTCAAACAAGGGCATATGTCCGCTTATGTTTTTAGCTTATTTAAATGTAACTTTTCCACCAATCATTTTATAGGCAGGTGCACCGCGAATTAAAGCGGGCCTTGCAAAAGCCCGCTCACAACTTGGGCAAATACACGGGGTTTTTGTGAAGTCTTGAGATATACGTTCTTTAAAACATTTAACAAGTGCTCCTTTGCCTCCTTTTCGGTATTTAAAAAGCTGCGCTTTACATGAAGAGCAAAAAATATCAACGGTTTTTGTAGGGCCTTTTTTGTTTGGTTGTGCCAAAACACCTCCGTAATTGACAATTATATTTAAGGTTAAATAAGGTAAGTTTAATTTGGTTGCCTGTAAATTAAAACAACCGCAATGACTAGAAAGTGTTTAAACCGCCCAGTTCACGACTTATTGGCAGTAGCTAAAACATGGTCTAAGTGATCAGCGAGGCATTTAAGGCTAAAGGGTTTAACAATAATGCCTGATACTTTAGCTGCAATTACATTTTTTATAGTTTTAGAATTATCTTCGCATGTCACCATTAAGACAGGGGTTGAGGTAAGCTGTTCGTCATTTCTTATTCTATTGAGTAAATCTTTGCCATCCATTTTTGGCATATATAAATCTGTGATAACTAAATCAAACGGCTGCTTTTTTAATAATGTAAGCGCTTGCATACCATCTGTTGCTTCAACTAAATCAAGGTATTTTAAATTTCTAAGCATGTTAATTAATACATGTCGCATCAGTGGCATATCATCAACAACGAGTATTTTCATATTATATAGTTGCCTGAATAAGTAAAAAGATAAACAGTTTTGTATTTATAAATCAATTAAGGCCAACCACCTATAATTAATCCCATTAACGAAAATTGGCTTACATAGTAACCACTGTTTATCAAAAAAAGTTTCACTGGACGCTGCTCATAAATATAACTTAAACCCAAAGAGCTGCTCACCCAAAATAACCCAATAGAAAATCCAGTAACCACGCTTAAACCTATATCTGAATCGTTTCCTAAAAATATCGATAGTAAAAAAGCAGATACAAACGAGAACAAAAACGTACCCACAAATGCTTTATTTTTGCTAGCGCCTTGAAAGTCTAGCTCTGTTAGTCCACAACTTTCTAACCACGCTTGTCTAAATAACATATTTGAATACCAAACATTACTTAGCGTAAACGATGAAAGCGCGGCTACTAGTATTGAAATGAAATTAATATCCGAGAAATTCATACTGCACTGAAGTTTCCTGAATCCTAACGTCTTTTTAATGTAGTTAATATTAACTAAAGCAGCAAATACTAAAATGTAACCGACACTTAAATAACTACAAACAATTAAAACAATGCAAACGTGGCTTGTGTTAATTCAACTATATCGTCTATGGCTAACTTTAACTCCAACCCACGCTTACCCGCACTTACATATACACTATCAAACTCTATGGCACTATTATGTATGTAGGTTTGAAGGCGTTTTTTTTGACCAAGCGGGCTTACACCTCCAAGTATATAACCGGTACTTGCATTTACTTTTTGAGGCGCGGCCAAGGCCACTTTTTTTGTCTTTACTACTTTAGCAAGCAGCTTAAGATTAACTTGTTTAGATACGGGGGTTATAGCCAGTATTAACTGGCCTTCATGTGTTTCTAGTACCAGTGTTTTAAATACCTGCTCGCTATTTAAATTAAGTTTTTCAACCGCCTCTAAACCATAGTGACCATTCTTTGCATCGTGCTCATAGCTCAGTATTTCGAACTTTATTTTTTGTTTTTCTAGTAGTGCGATTGCAGGCGTCATTTCGTTTTCACTTTTTACTGAGGAGTTAGCAAATTTAAAGCAAAAAAAACGGCGCTGTAAAGCACCGTTTTTAAAACCATAATCATGTTTATTTAGTTAAGTCATCAAAAAACTTTTTAACACCATCAAAAAAGCCTTGCTCTTTAGGACGGTTTTTTGAGCTATCTGTGCCCATGCTTTCTTCTAACTCTTTAAGTAGTTCACGTTGGCGCTCGTTGAGATTGACAGGTGTTTCAATAACCACCTTACAAATTAAATCGCCTTGCGCACCGCTTCGAACAGACTTAACACCTTTGCCACGCATACGGAACATTTTGCCCGTTTGTGTCTCTGACGGTATTTTAAGTTTTGCACGACCATCAAGGGTCGGTACTTGAATCTCACCGCCTAAGCCAGATGTAGTAAAGCTAATAGGGACTTCACAATATAAATTATTACCTTCACGTACAAAAATCTCGTGTTCTCTCACTGACACTTGTACGTATAGGTCACCTGCTGGTGCGCCATGCACACCGGCTTCACCTTCACCAGATAAGCGAATACGGTCGCCCGTATCAACGCCTGCTGGTATTTTAACCGACAGTGTTTTAGTTTTTTCTACACGACCTTGACCATGACAGCTATTACAAGGGTCTGAGATAATTTGACCTTGCCCCTGACACGTAGGACACGTTTGCTGAACGGCAAAGAAACCTTGACGCATTTGTACTTGGCCAGCACCATGACAGGTTGTACACGTTTTAGGTTTAGAACCTGCTTTTGCACCGCTACCATCACAAGGATCACAGCTTACCCATGTAGGTACTTTAATTTCTACTTCTTTTCCACGAACCGCTTCTTCAAGCGTTAAGTCCATGTTGTAACGTAAATCAGATCCACGTTGTTGACGAGATTGACGTCGACCACCGCCGCCACCAAAAATATCACCAAACACATCACCAAATACATCACCAAAGTCACCATGGCCGCCACCAAAGCCGCCATGACCACCGCCACCACCTTGTTCAAAGGCTGCGTGACCATATTGATCGTACATCTGACGTTTTTGGTCGTCAGTTAGTATTTCGTACGCTTCCTTAACTTCTTTAAACTTGGTCTCAAGCTCTTTATCGCCTGCGGTACGATCTGGATGATATTTCATCGCTAAGCGTTTATACGCTTTTTTTATGTCTCGCTCACTCGCATCTTTGCTTACGCCGAGGACTTCGTAATAATCGCGTTTTGACATATCTATCACACTACTCTTTCTATTTTGCAGCGTAAGCTGCGGGATAAACCGATAAATCTCATCGATTTATCATTGAATTATGAACCTTAAATACATGCAAAAGGCGCGACAAGCTATTGCTCGCGCGCCTCATTTGTTCATCCTAACCTAAACACCTAACCGAGTTAAGTGTTTTTGGTTAGCTAGAAGCGTCAGCAACAATTACTTGTCGTCTTTTACTTCTTCAAACTCTGCATCAACAACGTCATCATCTTGCTTAGCTGATTGTTGTTGCTCACCTGCATCTGCTTGGCCTTGCTGCGCTTTAGCTTGAGCAATTTCCATTAGCTTTTGAGACTTTTCTGCAAGTGCTTGCGTTTTAGCTTCAATTTCTTCTTTATTGTCGCTCTTAATTGCAGCTTCTAAGTCTACAACTGCAGCTTCAATGGCTTCTTTGTCTTCGTTTGGTAGTGCATCACCCGCTTCTTCAACTTGCTTACGTGTACCGTGAACCATTGCATCAGCTTGGTTACGAACAGCGACAAGCTCTTCAAACTTTTTGTCTTCTTCAGCGTGTGCTTCTGCGTCGCGAACCATTTTTTCAACTTCTTCATCGCTTAAACCAGAAGAGGCTTGAATCGTGATTTTTTGCTCTTTACCTGTATCTTTATCTTTAGCAGATACATGTAAGATACCATCCGCATCAACATCAAATGTTACTTCGATTTGTGGTGTACCACGTTGTGCTGGGCGAATACCTTCTAAGTTAAATTGACCTAGAGATTTGTTGTCGCTTGAACGTTTACGCTCACCTTGTAACACATGAATGGTTACGGCAGACTGGTTATCTTCTGCTGTTGAGAAAGTTTGCGATTTCTTAGTAGGAATCGTCGTGTTCTTCTCAATAAGTGCTGTCATTACAGAACCCATTGTCTCGATACCAAGAGATAATGGCGAAACGTCTAGTAATAGTACATCTTTAACGTCACCAGCAAGTACACCACCTTGAATTGCCGCGCCTACTGCAACTGCTTCATCAGGGTTTACGTCTTTACGTGGTTCTTTACCGAAGAAATCAGCAACTGTTTTTTGTACTAAAGGCATACGTGTTTGGCCACCAACAAGAATGATATCGTTGATGTCGCTTACTGATAAATCAGCATCAGCAAGTGCACGTTTAAGTGGCTCTAAAGATTTAGTTACTAAATCTTCAACTAGTGATTCAAGCTTAGCACGTGTTAGTTTCACGTTCATGTGCTTAGGACCAGATGCATCAGCAGTTACATACGGAAGATTTACTTCAGTTGATTGTGCAGATGACAGTTCAATTTTTGCTTTTTCAGCAGCTTCTTTAACACGTTGCATTGCAAGAGGATCTGTTTTTAAGTCTAAACCTTGATCTTTCTTGAATTCAGCTACTAAGTAGTTGATTACGCGGTTATCGAAATCTTCACCACCTAAGTGAGTATCACCGTTTGTAGCAAGTACTTCAAAAGTGTGCTCGCCTTCAACTTCATCAATTTCAATGATTGATAAATCGAAAGTACCGCCACCTAAGTCATATACTGCAACGATGTTTTCGCCACGGTTTTTATCCATACCGTAAGCAAGTGCCGCAGCAGTTGGCTCATTGATGATACGTTTAACTTCAAGACCCGCAATACGGCCAGCATCTTTCGTTGCTTGACGTTGTGAATCGTTAAAGTATGCAGGTACTGTGATTACAGCTTCAGTTACTTCTTCACCTAGGAAGTCTTCAGCTGTTTTTTTCATTTTTTTAAGTACTTCAGCAGAGATTTGTGGTGCAGCGCGTTTTTCGCCGCCTGCTTCTACCCACGCATCGCCGTTATCAGCTTTAATGATTTTAAACGGCATAATACCGATATCGCGTTGTACTTCTTCGTCTTCAAAACGACGACCAATTAAACGCTTAATTGCAAATAATGTGTTTGTAGGGTTAGTAACCGCTTGACGCTTAGCAGATTGACCTACTAATGTTTCACCGTCTTGCGTGTAAGCAATAATAGACGGGGTTGTGCGATCGCCTTCCGCGTTTTCAATAACACGTGCTTTGTCACCATCAAGTACTGCAACACAAGAGTTTGTAGTACCTAAATCGATTCCGATAATTTTACCCATGAAACTTCTCCAACTTCAAAATTCGTTAATACGTTCGATGACTAGTAAATAGGGATGCCATAAAACTAATTCAACTGTAAAAATGAAAAAAAATTCATTTTTTATGATTTATTTACAAAATAACCCTAATAATTGTAAGGAATGATGATTTTTAGAGCGTTTGACACGCCTTTAATTACTGGCCTGACCAGTTTGGTTGTGTTATAAATTTATTAAATTGCACTTTTAAAGGATATTTCCCATGCACTTTGACCAACTACTTGAGCAAGCCGCTAAAATAGGTCAATCAGATAAAATCGAACAATCAACGCTTACCATGCAATTTCCTGAAAATTGGTGTCAAGGAAGAACCGCTTTTGGTGGTTTATCAGCTGCATTGTTATATCAAGCTATTAGAGGCCAAGTGAGTAATGACCGCCGCCTTCTTTCATTGAGTACCAATTTTGTGGGGCCTTTATTAGCCGATACCCCTTTTTCACTTTACGTTGAAATATTACGTGAGGGTAAAAACAGTACGCAAGTACTCGCTAAAGCTATTCAAAATGAGCAAGTAGCCGTCATTGTTCAGGCTTGTTTTGCTAAAAATAGAGAGTCAGCTATTGATGTTCCTGTTTCAAAGACCTTAGGTTTAAGCCCCGTTAACGAGCGCCATAAGCTACCCTTTATAAAAGGCCAAATGCCTGAATTTTTTCAACACGTGGATTTATGCCCGCAACAAGGCGCAATGCCTTTTACAGGGGCAGACACATCACATTTAGGTGGATGGATGCGACTTAAACACACACCCGAGACCATTACAGAGGCGCATATCATTGCATTAACCGATGCATGGCCGCCCACGTTATTACAAATGTTTAAGCAACCCGGGCCTGCAAGTAGTATGTCGTGGTATTTAGAGTTTGTTCAATCCCCCAATTTAACGCCTGGCGAGTGGCTTGGTTTTGAAGCGATCACGCATCACTCTAAAGATGGGTATGGTTTAGAAGATGGGTGTATTTGGTCACAATCAGGTGAGCTTATTGCCCTTACACGCCAAACGGTTGCCGTTTTTGATTAGGGTCTATTGATCTTTGCGGATTGAAATGTGTTCAAACTAGAGGCTATTTAATCGCGGCGCCAGGTTTGTAACCCAGTGGGCTCGGTAATTGCTCTTGTCTTATTCTTCTGGCTTACATCTATGTAGGCAGCAAAGCGTAAATAGCCCCTAGGAAGCCCACCTTGGGCAGCGCCTGTTTGGTATTAATACTGCGTTATCGCCAATTTATGGTGAATAACCACACTACATAGGATCTGCCTTGCCTGAATACCAAACAGACTGGTGCAGCAAACTTAATCTTGAAAGGTCAACAAACCCATATATAAAAAAGTAGTCCAATCAGATACTTTATTGCTTGGCCTGTATCCAAAAATTAATTGTTCGCGTTGTATTACAGCCCCAAATATTGCAAAATCAAGTAAATGCCTTGTTGGTTGGTACTAATTTGCAAACTGTTTGCCCCTGCTGCGACCTGATCATCGATATACCAAGAGTTATTGCTAAGCAAATGGCGATATGCCCGCATTGTCATCATAAATTGTGCGAAGCAAACGTAAACCACGATAATCGCATAGTGGCCTTGAGTTTTAGTGCCCTACTCATGCTATTAAGCAGTATGTTTTACCCTTTTTTATCCTTTAGTAGTAATGGCATAACCCAAACGATTACCCTACCCGATGCAGCCCGAATATTGTTCAATTACGATAGTGAATTATTGGGGCTTTTTATTGATTTAAGCATTATTGCGTTGCCAATGAGTTTATTAATTATTTTGATCCCGCTTCACTTAGGTATTTTAAAAACATTACCACAGGGTATTGCTCGTCGGTTACTTAAGTTTACTTTGGCACTTGAGCCATGGATTATGTCTGAGATATTTTTAATTGGTGTGTTAGTCAGCATGGTTAAAATTATGTCTTTAGCTGATATAAGCTTTGGCGCAAGTTTTTGGGCCTACGCTGGCTTTGTTTTTTTATATATTGCCGCTTTAGTGCACTTAAATCGCCCAAGGCTATGGGCACAAATTAAACCCGAAAAGAAGTTAGAGGGTGTTGAACACGCTAAGCGTGCAATTGACGAAAATATTAAAGCCTGCCATGTGTGTCATCAGCTTTGTACCAGTAACATATGCCAACGATGCCACACTAAAACACATGTACGTAACCCTCATAGCGTTCAAAAAGCAACCGCTTGGCTCATTACTTCTATTGTTTGCTATATACCAGCAAACGTATTGCCTATTATGAATACCACGAGCTTGGGTGATGAAACCCCATCGACACTTATCGGCGGGGTTATTTTACTCTGGAAAAGTGGTTCTTACCCTATTGCGGGTATTATTTTTTTTGCGAGTGTTGTTGTTCCTTTAGCCAAAGCATGTGTACTAAGCTTTTTGTGTATTATGGTAACAAAACCCGCAAACAGGCATACTAAAAGCTATACTAGAATTTACCAACTCACTGAGTTTATTGGTAAATGGTCAATGATAGACGTTTTTGTTGTCGCCATTTTAGTAGCGCTAGTGCAGCTGGGTAATTTAATGTCAGTGACACCAGGTTTAGGCATTGCATTTTTCACCGTTATGGTAATATGCCAAATGATGGCTGCTCACTCATTTGATCCACGCCTGTTATGGGATTCACCTAAAAATAAATCATCAGAGACCAAAACATGACCGAAACCGCCCAAGTAACAGATGAACCAAAAATCTCTGCTATCTGGATTATTCCAGCCATAGCGCTTTTTGTCGGTGTATGGATGCTTTATCAATACCAAGCAAATAAAGGCCCCACTATATATATAGAAATGCCGCAAGCCGAGGGCATTATTGCAGGTAAAACAGAGATAAAAGTGCGCAGTGTAAAAATAGGACAAATTGACAGCGTACGTTTATCCGACTCTCAAGACAGTGTTATTGCGCGGGCTCAAATAGATAAAAACTATGACGACCTACTCACCGACGACGCTAAAATATGGGTAGTAAAGCCACGTATTGATGAAACCGGTATAAGTGGAATGAGCACCTTATTATCTGGAGTTTACTTAGAGTTTGCACCTGGTGAAAGTGAAAACCTAAAAGAACATTTCATCCTCCAAGAAGAGCCTGCGCTCATTGGCAAAGACGTGCAAGGCGGTCGCTTCCAATTACTTAGCTATAACGCAGAGGTACTTGATGTTAGCACCGGGATATTTTTTAAAAATTATAAAATTGGCCAAATAGAGACTGCTACATTTGATTGGGAAAACCAAGCAATGAAATACGGTATCTTTATAAAAGCGCCTTACCAAAACTTAATTACCAACAATTCGATTTTTTGGGTCAACGCCGGTATAGAAATTGATTTATCTGCCGATGGCATAAATATTAATACGGGTTCTTTAAGTAAGCTTTTAAAAGGAGGGATTTCAGTTGGCTTACCCGATAACCAAACACCGGGTGAAATAGCTAACGATGGCCACAACTTTTCACTTAGTCAAAGCTATAAAGAAGCACTCGAAGAACGCTTTTACGACTTTGACTATTACATAATAGATTTTGAACAATCTATTAGAGGACTCAGACCCGGCGCCCCGGTTGAATACCGAGGGATCCGTATTGGTACAGTGGTTGAAGCCCCCGCAAACATAATTGTTGATGGCAAACCAGCCCACTTTAAAAGTGCAAATACATCAGTGCCTGTGCTGATAAAAATAGAATATGGACGTATTTATCACCATAGCGCAACCGCTAAAGACTTTTGGAAAGATAGCTTAAAGGGCTGGATAGACATTGGTATGCGCGCCTCTTTAAAGCCCGGTAATTTACTAACCGGCGCAGTTTATGTTGATTTTGACATGTACCCCGACGCACCAGAAGCTGGCTTTGAAAAACTGGGCCAGTACACCGTTTTTCCTAGTGTATCAAGTGGGATTACCGTTCTTGCCGACCAAGTTTCTGATGTATTAAACAAAGTAAATAATTTAAAAGTTGAAGAAAGCTTAGCGCAAATACAAGTTGCCTTTGCCGACTACCAGTCTCTTGCTAATGAAATGCGCACGCTATTAAATGAAAAAGATACTCAAAACTTACCTGGTGATATAAATCGCAACTTTGCAAAAATGACCAAAAGCATGGAGCAGTTTGAAGTGACTATGCGTCAATTTGACAAAACTATGGCAAGTTATCAAGCTGGGTCTGAATTCCACCACCAATTGCAACAAACACTGCGTGAATTTAAGCGCTTAAGTGAAGAAATACAACCTTTGACACGCGGTTTAAATGAGCAACCAAACATGCTGATTTTTGACAAAGCGCTGCCCGCAGATCCAATACCAAGGAAGCAATAATGAAAACGCTATTACTAATAACAAGTGTGCTTTTAGTATTGTCGGGCTGTAGTTCAGCAATACAAACCACAACGCAGTACTACCAATTTGAACAGCCTATTGAATCATCGTCTCGTAATGTTAGTGAAACCAGCGCACAGTTGAGAGTACAAACTGTGGTATTAAGAGGCGCATTAAATAATTTAGGCATAGCGATGAAAATTGATAATAATCAAATTCATGCTGCAAACTATCATTTATGGGGCGAGTCTCCTGACGTTATGCTTACTGCCACTGCCCAACAAACTTTATTTAAAAATATGCCCTCTTGGATGGTTATTAAAGGGCTACCTGTAATAACCGAGCTTGATCAGCAAACGTTTTACGAGCTGGAGTACGAAATTCACCATTTTAATGGTGATATGCAAGGCAATGCTGATATCTCTGGACTATGGCGCTTATATTATACTCACCCAGAAACCGGCCGCCGCTTGATTAGTGTGCATAATTTCTCTAGCGTGCTCCCCATAAAAGACGATGGCTACGATAGTTTAGTTGCCACGCTTGAACAAACATGGCTAAACATAAACTTAGATGTGGCTAAAGCGATAGAGCAAGCACGACTTTAATAACCGCCTTGCCTACACTGTTAAAATCTAACTTTAATAATAGACACTAATAAACATTGTTATTATCTGTGTCATAATTTGTAGCCACGTGTTTTTTTCAGACTCTACTGTACTTGCAGCTCAAGGCTCTGGCTGTAACTTAATGAGCCATGCAGTAACGCAATTGCCGTACACATTAATAACAGCTTTATTGGCTTTCTTGGCTTTATTGTTATGGCATAAATACTTATAGGTAGAGTGAAATAAATAAAACCCCTAATGTAGCAATACACTGGGGGTTTATTTTTTGATCTATTTATCAATCTTATTTTTGTAACTTAATACCATTGTAATAAGCATCAAGCGTAGTGATTTTGGTTTGATCAGGTAAATCAGCAAAGTCACTTTCAATAAACTTAGTACCGCGCAGCTGCACGTTTAAGCGCGCTGCTTGTGGGTTTAGCATGGTTTGCTTGTAGTACTGTTTTATATCTGCAAGCGTTACTTTTTCTACTTCATCAATTAGCTTTTGTTTGGAGTCAAAATTAAAGTTTTCTCGGTACCAATCGCTGATCAAAGGACCCATTTCATCGTTTAAGTTTTTAGGTTGCTCTTTAAGTGACACCACAGTCGCATTTTTAAGCTGTAAAAATGTATCAGTGCTCATGTTATCAAGCTCTACCGCGTACTCTTTTTTGAACTGGTCGAAGCGAGCTTGAATTTCCTTAGGGCCTTTTACAGGCGTTTGAATAAACAAACCAACCGCTGAATAATCTTCAATTGGACTTGCAATAGCGCCTACTGCATAAGCTAGTTGCTCTTCGGTACGCATTTTGTCAAATGCGATCGTTCTAAAGTGATCACGTAATACAGCAGCTTGAGCTTTTTGTTTATAACCCGGTATTGGGTGAACGGTCATATCAACCACAGCAACATCGGCTACATCTATATCCTTTTGTAATACTAACGTTTCACCAGGTTGTGGCAACCACGCTTTACTACGAGCAAACTCGCTTACCGTATGATTTTTAGGTAAAACAGCTGTGAGTTCGCCTGCTATTGACTCTATATCTTGCTGGTTATAATTACCGTAGCTAAATACGCGTAAATCATTGTTAGAAAATGTGGCTTGTTGTAACTTTGTTAAGTCAGCAACACGCAATGATTTTGCAGTTTTAATTAATTCATCGGTATCAAAACTACCCGTGCGTGTTAACTTAGAGTAAGCACCAAAGGCTTGAGCATAAGGAAATTGCTTTTGTTGATTCAACAAGTCACGAGTGTAACGATCAATAGCTTGCTCGAATGCTTGCGCAGAAGCTTCAACGTTTAATCCACTCAATGCCTGCTTAAGCAATACATCTTGCTTATCAGTGAATCCATTAAGTGATAATACAAGCCCATTACTTGGTGCAAGCCTTACGCCCATACCCGCGACCGCAGCTTCAGTACTTAATTGGCTTTGCTGAATGTTATATAAATCTGCCCACACAGAATAGAGTACTTCAGCACTGATATCGCTCAGACCTGGTTGAGTATTTATGTATACCTCAACTAACCCTTTAGGTTGCTCGGCAAATTTTTGGCTAGCTTGACGCCATACTTTTATGCCTTGTTTATCGTAAACAAGCTTTGGGTGTTTTTGCTCTTTAAATTCAGCCGTTTTAATTGCAAAACTTTCAGGTAATAAGTTGTTCACACTAGGGAGCGCTAATTTAAACTCACTTGGCTTATTCCAGCTTGCTATTTCATCAGTGCTAATGTCGTTTATACGATATTTACCGTCGTAAAAATATAACTGAGAGTCTGTTTCCTCTTGCTGTGAAATATACCAAATACGTAGCGAATCTGCATTAAGCTGGTTTAGCACATTGTTAACAGCGTCGGCATCAAATTTTGCATAGTGGTAAGGTGCGTTAATCGTGTGATTAAGTGGGTAAACCTGCATGCTACCCGTAAGGGCACTTACATAGTTAAACTCGTCACCCTTTTCTAAAAATTTAAATTGGTTATTGAGCGACGTACGTATTTCGTTAAAGTACTTGCTATCGACCCCTTCCTTTTTAATTAAATCAATATATTGCATAACAACTGCAACAATTGCTTCGCGGTTTTGCATACCTGAATCAGTAAGCTCTATATCAACCGTCAACGCACCATAGTTTGCATATTGTGTAGGTGAAGCTGATGCCGATAGCTGTGAAACCCAGCCCTTATCTCTGAGTATTTGCGCAGGGCTACCCGGCATTTCATTACTAAGTAAGTATGAAACAAAGCGGTTTGGTTTTACGGCAAACTCATCGCTGTTGTTGGTAATAGTAAAATCAAGCTTTAACTGTTTTACATCTTCATTTGGCGAGTAAAATACGCGTTTACCACCGGCTTTATCAAAATCAAGTTCGGCCGTAACAGTTGGTTTTTCAATATTTTTATTTTTTATATCAGCAAAGTACTTTTGCGCTTTTATTTCCATATCTGCAATTGGCAAATTAGAAATAAGCGCCACCTTCATAATATTCGACGAGTAATATTTATTGTAAAAGTCGACAGTTTCTTGATGAAGCGAGCTGCCTTCTTTGTCGCCTAGTGTTTCTAGGTTACCAATTAAAAAACGATTAGCTGGATGCTCACTCATCATCTTACGTGCTAATTTAAATTGGCCAAAAAAGTCCATTTCACGTCGCATTGACCACTCAGCATTTACTGCGTTTTTTTCTTTTTCTGTATATTCTGGGTATAACTTAGGGGCTTTAAAAAAGTCAGAAAAACGGTCAAGCCCTTCATCAAAGGCATCGTTATTTATTTTGAACATATAGTTTGTAATTTCAAGCCATGTATAGGCGTTATGCGCCCCACCATTTTTGGTCATGAAATCTGAATACCCTTTTGTGTCAGGGTATCGCTCTGTACCTAAAAAAAGCATATGCTCTAAATAATGCGCCATACCTTGTTGAGACATAGGGTCATGCAGTAAACCCACACCAACACTTAACGATGCTGCTGACTTCTCTGCACTTGGATCAGAAACCAAAATAACCTCAATCTCGTTAGCAAGCTTTAGTGTTTTATATTCTCTATTATCATTTGGGCTTACCACTAAGGTGTCTGACAATAATGATGCTTTTGGCGAGGTTGCTACCGATGAAGGCGTATTCGAACAACCGCTAAGAACAGCGAGTGCAATGGCACTTAGACAAATAATTTTTTTCATTTTATTTCCATTAAAAGCATGATGCAAAATAGGTTATGCTAATTCAAAAGCAAGTTTAATAGTATAAACTAACACTTTGTGCTGATCAGTTTCTAGCAATTAGCGTTATTTTGTGTAACACATTGTGAAAAATGCCTGCATACTTACTAATTAAAACAATAACAAGGAACTACAATGGAAAAAATAATAATACTTGCCATGTTTGTGCAAGTCACCCTCTCTTTAGCTGTAATGATTATTATGGGGAGAAGACGCTTTGCAGCAGCTAAAAATAAGCAGCTCAATTTAAAAGATTTTGCAACGATGCGATTAGATAACGCAGGTGACCATGTAAGGGTGGCCGATAGAAACTTTACCAACCAATTTGAAATACCGGTTTTATTTTATGTAGGTTGCTTATTAGCTTTGCAATTAAACAGTGCAAGCGTAGTGGTTGCAATTTTGGCCTGCGCATTTGTAGCAACACGCATTTTACATAGTATTATTCATTTAGGAACAAATAACGTAAGAGCTCGATTTAACGTGTTTTTAATTGGCTGCGTGTCTGTATTTGCGATGTGGCTTGCGATGATTTGGCGGCTATTTATTTAATATAGGGCGCAGCTATATACTAGCTGCGCATTATATTGCTGTGGGTAAGGTTACTTCTTTTTAAGGCGTGGTACAGCTAACAAAAAAGCACCCAGAAGCCATATTAAAGCCCCACCCGAGCTACCGCCTGAGCCATCAGAGTTATCAGAGTTATCAGAGTTATCAGAGTTATCGGCATCAATCAGCGTATTTTCAACAACAGTCAATCCGGCTGCCGAATTAGGATCGTCATCTAATACTGTAACGCTTTGGATTGTTACTAAATTAGCACTACTAATAGACACATCACTGCTGGCACATTGCTCTGTTGTTATATCGACTACTGGTGTTTCACCGCAATGAACAAGGGCCGCAATTTTATCAAGCGTTTCCTGACTTTCTGCTGTGATTTGTCCAAACACTGTAAAACCACCATTTTGCGTATCAAGTGCCGCACTTCCCCCGCTATTATTAGCCATATTAAAAAACCACTGGCTAGTAGCACTATTAGGGTTGCCCCCTAACTTAGCCATGGCAATAGTACCTTTGACATTAGAAAATACAGGTTCATTGATAACAGCAGGTTTAGTTGTTATTGGGTCAAGTGTGTCTGAAAATGTAAAACCACCGCCTTGAATAACAAAATTGTCTATTGAACGATGAATAACTGTTTCATTGTATGAGTCGTCTTGAACATAACTTAAAAAATTTTCTACAGTTTTTGGTGTTTGCTGGTCAAATAAATTAATCTCAATTGTGCCTTGGCTGGTTTGCATTTCGACTATGGTTGCATGGCTAGCAAAGCTTAATGAAGCGAGCAATGAACCCAGTAAACGTTTTTTCATGTTAGATCCTATTATTATATTTTTTAAAATAAGTTTTGTTTAGGTTAAGGTTACTGACTCAAAAAATCGATAGCATTAAGATAGTTGATACAAATTAGACCGTTCTGGTAACATTTCAATTACACAATATTGATTTATATTTTCTATGAATATGTAAACCGAGTAAATGTTTAACTTTGCTCATTGTTAATTATTAAATAACAGAGATAACGGATACACATGACACACACACCACACACAATTTGCGACTTTGGCCTACACAAAGGCGAAGCATACACCAAACTCCCAGCAAGCTTTTTAAATTGGATGGTTGCTACAAAACACGAAAAGTCACATTACGCTAGCCAAGAACTCAAACGCAGGGAAAATGCGGCTACGAGCCGTAATTAGCCAAAAATATAAATATCTGCCTTTTTTATATTTCAAACTAGTTTAAACTAGCCACCTACAACATTAAGTACAACTTAATACACAGGTATTTTATGCGCATAATTTTTATTTTTTCGATCATTTTGGGTGTACTGGGATGCACATCTGCCACAACTAATGAAAAAACATCTTCTACACAATACTTAACCGTGCTTCATACTAACGATAATCATGGTCGCTTTTGGCATAACGAAAAAGGCGAATACGGTATGGCTGCTCGCAAAACACTACTGGATCAATTACGCAGTGAAGCTAAAAAGAAAGGTCATGCCGTTTTACTGCTATCAGGTGGCGACATAAATACAGGTATACCAGAATCTGATTTACAGTATGCAGAACCTGACTTTAAAGGTATGTCTTTACTTGGATACGATGCAATGGCATTAGGTAATCATGAATTTGATAACCCGCTGAGTGTATTAGAAAAACAGCAAACTTGGGCTAACTTCCCTCTTTTATCAGCAAATATAATTGAAAAATCATCTGGTAAAAATGCCTTTACCCCTTACAAAATATTTAAAAAAAATGGGTTGTCAATTGCTGTTATTGGCCTAACGACAACCGACACAGCCAAAATAGGTAACCCTCAATATATTGGTCATTTAGAATTTATAGACCCCGTTTCAGTAACTGCTAAATTAGCTGAAGAAATAAAAGCAAAGTACAACCCAGATATTACTATTGCTGTAACGCACATGGGCCATTTTATTGATGCTAACCATGGTATCAATGCACCAGGGGATGTAACACTTGCCCGCTCATTACCTACTAACACGCTTGACATGATCATCGGTGGTCACTCTCAAGAACCCGTCTGTATGGCATCAAACAATGTAAACGATGATAATTTTAAACCTGGTCTAGCGTGTAAACCCGATCAGCAAAATGGCACGTGGATCATGCAAGCTCATGAATGGGGTAAGTACGTTGGTAAAGCTGAGTTCAAATTAGAAAATGGTGAATTGAGCCTACTGGATTATAAGTTAATGCCAGTTAATTTATATGTTGAAAAAACACAAGCTGACGGCACATTAAAAGAAGTCCTTGCGAACGAATATATTGAGCCAGACCCTGAATTAAAATCGTTTTTAGCTAAGTACCAAGCGATTGGCGCAAAGCAAATTGAAGGCACTATTGGCTCGGTAGATGCTAGATTAGAAGGCGATAGAAACAAAGTACGCTATCAACAAACTAACCTTGCTCGCGTTATTATCCAAGCACAGATGAACGTTGTGGGTGCAGATTTTGGGTTAATAAGTGGTGGCGGTATTCGCAGTTCAATCAATGCGGGTGAAATAAGTTATAAAGACATATTAAAAGTTCACCCTTTTAAAAATCGTATAACCTATATGGACTGGCAAGGCGCTGAGCTATGGGATTACTTAAACACAGTTACAAGCTTTCCTGCTGACGCTGGCGCTTACTTGCAATATCACAAGCTTTCGTTTGAACGCAAAGATGGCAAGCTTACAAACGTATTTATTAATGGTAAACCGTTTGATAAAAACAAAACATACCGTATGAGTTTAAATAGTTACAACGCTTCTGGTGGTGATGGTTACCCTACTATAAATACGTTAAAAGGCTTTGTAAGTACTGACGAAACGGACGCCCAAGCACTTAAAACGTTTATATCGCAACACAGCCCAATAAAAGCGGCTGAGTTTGCCCCTAAATAAACGCCTATAATAATAGGGAAGCATAATTACTTCCCTATTATTTCAATATTTCCCTTCGCTATATTTATAAGCCCGTAACTGTGCAAACGAGAGCGTGAACCTTCTCCATACGCTTTAGGTGGGTAGTAAATTTCTTTTTCCTCAGGGTATTCATTCAATACATCGTCAAGCCCCGCTCTTATTTCACTCAACGTTTTCTCAAGGCTATTATTAAAGTTCGGGCGTTTCCTGATCGTATGTCCAAGCTCTGTTAAACGGTAGAAATACTTGTTAGCAAGTTCAATCAGCTCATCAGGGACATTTTTGTTGTGATTCAACGTAACCTCACTATTCGCTGAACAGTATTCAACAAGGGCGAGATAAAAACACAATGGTTTATTAGCTAATTGAACACTTTGTTCTTTATCATAACTATGTGAAAGTGTTTTATTGCGTAAGTCAATAATGAGCGCTAAAGGCATCGGCATTGATGCAACGGGGTTAATGCTCTTATTTAAGTTTACACTGCTTTTTTTACTCTCTACAACTTTTAACCACACAGTTGCAAAAAGACTGATAAGTAAAAAAAATAAAAAAAACATCTTATTTTTAGGCGTGAAGTAATGCTCGTTTATACTAAAAACAATTATCACAGGACCTTCGCTTGTCGCTAAACGGCTTGTAAATTGAGCTTTTCTTAACTCGTTGTCATTGATCACGCCTGAGGTAATGTTGTCGATTTTCAAGTTACTTGTTTTTAAATAACTATTCAGCGAGTCTATATAAGCTACAACCGCCTCTTTATTTCCTGCATGCTTATAAAGCTCATTGGGCAAATCGAGTAATGTTAAATCCAGTGCAATTTGTTTTTCAATTTGAGCCTTTTGTTGTTTAGTGGCACGCTCGGTTTTATTCACTACAGATATATAAAACACAAACGATATCATTAAAAATATACACGAGAACGTTAATAAAAACTTACGCCTACTCATTATTTTCCCCTACTTTAAAAACAGCAGTATTATTTTCACACAGCCAAAATGCGGTTACATTTTGATAGTAATGTAGGGCTTGCCCTTTAGACATATTCATTAAGTGATTTTGCACCGAACACAACAAATCAGTATTATTTTGTTGCATTTTTAAATACCAACGTGTGCCTGTTATATTATTGCTAAGTGGGGTTATATAGTTTTTTGAGAAACGGTCTTTATCGCTTTCTTTCCAAAACGACGCAATAATATCTACTTTACCATTGGCTAATAAGTCACGCAGTTCATTGTGAGAACTTGCGTATGTTATATTTAAATTTGCAATATTTATAGCAAGATCTTTAAACACTTGCTTTGGAAGAATATGCCCAGAGCGGCTCGTTGGGTAATCGAGCAGTCCTATTTTTTTGTCTAAAAAATACGATTTTGAAATGATGGGTTTTTCTTTTGAAGATATGAAAAATGCGGTGTAATCAGAAAAACCGACAACTGGCATATAATTATAGGTAGATTCAGCCTTAAAAGCCGTCATGATGTTGTTTTTTGCGAGAATAAGATCTGCAATTCCTTTACCTACAAACTCTAAGCTGTCTGATGTTTTGTACCCCCAATAACCAATAACCGATCCGTACTGTTTAGCAACCACACTATCACCACATAACTTCTGTGAAAGCTCAGCTGCAATGTTCTTAGACGGTGTAAATACAATCAACTCATTGTCGTTTGCGGTCGCCGAGGTACTACATACTGTTGATGTTTCAATAAGTATAGGAAATACTAATTCGTCATCGTTTACAATTAATTGACCACACATCCAAGCAAAAACCATCACTGTAAACAAAAATGTAACAATTGTAGTTTTATGCAACAGCTTATTTTTAATATCCAAACTAAAGACACCCTAAAGTAGATCACTCTCTCATTTGAACAATATTAATTACTTATTACAACAAGTAATTTTACCTATAATAGCTAAACTACTGATTAATAATAAATATGAATAAGAAATTATGAATTTTATTGAGTCCTTCCTAATTACTGAAAAAGTAAGGACAATTGACCTCATTACAACGCAGTACACCACTACAAAATCATTAAGGGATCTTTAATGCGTAGCAATGTAAAATATTCGGTAACGTCAGCGCTTTTAATAAGTGCCATTTTTACAAGTAGCGATTCACTTGCTTGGGGCCAAAACGGTCACCGTGTTGTAGGTAAAATTGCTGAATCCCATATAACAGACACCACAAAATCAGCTATTCAACCATTTTTAGCGGGAGAATCACTCGCACAAGTTTCAACTTGGCCTGATGAAATGCGCTCAAATCCAGGCAAGTTTTGGCAAAAGCAATCTTCTCGTTGGCACTATATTAATGCCGCACCCAATAAGTCTTTCACAATCAATCACGACCATACCAATAATAAAGAATCGGTTAGCAATATTCTTGAAGGCATCCACTATTCTATAAAAACACTCAAAGACGAAAACAGTAGTTTAGACTCAAAACAGTTCAGTTTACGTTTTTTAGTTCACTTGGTCGGTGATAGCCATCAACCCTTCCATGCAGGAAGAAGCGAAGATAGAGGCGGAAACCGTATTAAAGTGTCGTTTTTTGGTCAAGATACAAACTTACACAGCTTGTGGGATACCAAGTTAGTTGAAAACGAAAACTTATCATTTACTGAATACGCGCAGTTTATAAACACCAACAACAGCGAACTAATCGCAGAATATTTAGAAAGTACACCAACTACGTGGATTGAAGAGTCTCACAATTTAGCAAATGCACTTTATAAGTCTACAAATGAAGAAGTTGGCTACAGCTATGTCTACAAAAATACACCTATTGTAAAAACACGCCTGCTGCAGGCAGGTGTTCGATTGGCTGGCTTGTTAAACGCACTGTTTGACCCTTCAGCTAAAGAGCTGGAAACAGCGTTAAAAAAAGTATCTATGTAATTTGTGACACATAAAACCTACACACGGGGATTTTTTGTAAAGGCTTGTTTTACATTTCACAAGTTTGTCATAAAACATCGGTAGTATGAGCTCGCTAATAGAGTGATTACTCAAAAAAACGTAAAAAATAGTCAAAATTTGTACTATTTATTAAAAAAACATTGCAGTTGTATTTTATTTGTAACAAACAATTGGGGTACAATAGCAATGGTTTTTAAATTATAAACCTGCATTTAGTTTATTTTTTGAAAACCGAAAAATAAAAATATAAAAATTTAATTATTAACTACACGGGAAAATTAAATGAAAACTCAAATACGCAAAACGGCCCTATCACTTGCTATTGCAGCATGTGTTGGTGTTAGTGGCGCTGCAATTGCAAATGAAACAACATCTGCAATTAAAGGTCAAATCACTGGTCCTAACGGCAATCCTGCTGCTGGCACTAAAATTACAATTTTACACGTTCCTTCAGGCTCAGTTAAAACAACTGAAACTAATGACGCTGGTTATTTCACAGCTAAAGGCCTGCGTGTTGGTGGTCCATATAAAGTAGTTGTAGATTCTGACACTTATGCAGACCAAGAGTTCAATAATATTATTCTTAATATTGGTAACGATTACCCTGTAAATGCTTCTTTAGAGAATATCTCTAACATTGAGCAAATTGTAGTTACAGGTGCTCCTATCAGTGCTATGTCTGGTGGTACAGGTCCTGCGTCTACTTTTACGCTAACTGATCTTGAAAACCAACCAGCTATTAACCGTGATTTAAAAGATATTATTCGTATTGACCCACGTATCACAATCGATGATAGCCGTGGCTCAATCAACTGTGGTGGTGGTAACCCACGTTACAACAGCTTAACGCTTGACGGCGTTCGCATGAACGATAACTTCGGTTTAAGCTCAAACGGTTACCCAACTATCCGTGCCCCTTTCTCTTTCGACTCTATTGAACAAGTTTCAGCTGAGCTAGCTCCTTTTGACGTTCAATACGGTGGCTTTACATCATGTAACATCAATGCTGTAACTAAATCGGGTGGCAACGACGTTCACGGTGGTGTTTTCTTCGATTACACAAGCGATTCAATGAAAGGCGACGAAATTGAAGGTGATGAAGTTGATAACGGTAACTACACTGAAAAACGTTACGGTTTCAACGTAGGCCTTCCGCTTATTGAAGATACATTATTTTTGTACACTTCATATGAAAAACTTGAAGGTGTTCGCCAGTTTAACTACGACGGTTTAAACACTGGTAGCGTAACAGCTGATGACATCACACGCATCACTAACATCGCTCAATCTTTATATGGTTACGATGTTGGCGGTATGCCATCTAGTATGCCTGTTGAAGATGAAAAAATCTTAGTAAAACTAGATTGGAACATCAACGAAGATCACCGTGCAAACTTAATTTATAACTACAACGACGGTAATACAATTTCTCAGTCTGATACTGGTTCTAGCCGTGTTTCTTTATCAAATCACTTCTACAATCAAAGTGCTGAGTTTACTTCAATCATTGGTTCTGTATATTCTGATTGGTCAGACGATTTTTCTACTGAAATTCGTTTAGGTAAATCAGAGCTAGATGCAACGGTTCAGTCACTAGATGCTGCAAGCAGCTTTGGTGAAATGCAGATTCGTACTGATAATGGCGGTACTGTATTCATTGGTCCAGATGATTCTCGTCAATCAAACGATCTTGATTACGACACAACTACATTTAAAGTTGCTGGTACTTATTACTTAGATCAACACACAATTACTGCTGGTTACGAGTTCGAAGAGCTATCTGTTTTCAACTTGTTCGTACAGCATACAGAAGGTGAGTATCGTTTTAATTCAGTCGATGATTTTGAAAACGGTATAGCAAGCGCCATTTTCTATAATAATGCTGCAACAACTAACGATCCAAACGATGCTGCTGCAAGTTTCTCATACGCTCAGCATACGTTTTATGTTCAAGATGAATACGCGTTTACTGACTTAGATGCAACCATTCAGTTTGGTTTACGTTATGACAAATACACAAGCGATGACGTTCCTAACCTTAACAAGAACTTCACTGAACGCTACGGCTTTAGTAACCAAGGTACGTTTGACGGTATTGATTTACTTCAACCACGTGTTGGATTCCAATGGTATGCAACAGACGAGCTAGAAGTACGCGCAGGTGTTGGCTTATTCTCTGGTGGTAACCCGAACGTATGGCTGTCTAACTCGTACTCAAATGATGGTATTACTAATATTAGTGCAAACCAGTTTGGTGCTATCGACTTATTTGCTACACCTAATGTAAATGGTGGTTCTCCTGGTTTTGAAATCCCTCAGTCTCAATTTGATAAAGTAGCAGCTGTTGTTCCTGGTAGTGGTGATGGTGATGTAAATGCAGTAGACCCAGATTTTGAAATTCCTTCAGAGTGGAAATATTCACTTGGTGCAACATACACAACTGAAGACGAATACGTAATTTCTGTAGACTACTTATACTCTAAAAAGAAAGATGCTGCGTTAGTGCGCGACATCGCACTTCAAGATTCAGGCGAAACTACATTTGATGGCCGTCCTATTTACGAATCAATCGAAGGTCGCGATAATGAGTATCTATTAACTAACGTTAGTGGTGATAGTGGTGACTCTTCTGTTATCTCTGCTGCAATCAGCAAAATGTATGACAATGGCATCAACTTTAGCTTTGGTTATGCATACACTGACTCAGACGATGTAAACCCAATGACTAGTTCTGTAGCCGGGTCTAACTACGGTAACATCGCACTTACTAACCCTGGTAACCCAGGTGTTGCGTCTTCAGATTATGAAATCCCGCATCGCTTCACTATGACGCTTGGTTACAAACACGAATTTGTAGATGGCTTTGAAACACGCTTTAACCTTTACGGTGAAGCATACAAAGGCCTACCTTACAGCTTTACGTTTGACGGTAGCGATGGTGCCTTCGGTGATAGTAACTGGAATGGTGATCGCCAATTACTTTACGTACCACTTGAAAACGATCCAAACGTTGTTTACAACATGTCGGCTGATGAAATCAATGAATTCAATGACTTCATTGCTTCTGAAGGACTTAAACGCGGTGAAATTGCAGGTCGTAACCAGCAAAATTCAGATTGGTTTGTTAAGTTTAACTTTAAGATTACACAAGAACTACCAGGCTTTATGGAAGGCCATAAAGGTGAAGCATTCTTCGTAATCGACAACCTTACAAACATGCTAAATGATGACTGGGGCGTACTTAAGAAAGGTCCTTTCGTAGGCGCAAGCATGATCTCAACATCTATTGATGACCAAGGTCGTTACGTTTACTCAGGCTTTAACGGTAATAACGCAAATACTTCAGTGCAAACTGGTGCGTCATTATGGGAAATGCGTGTAGGTGTACGTTACACTTTCTAATCTAACTTGTTAGATTAGTCAAAATTATAAAAGCCCATCATTTGATGGGCTTTTTTATGCCTGTAAGTTATTTTTTAGCTTATTAAGTACACTTACTAATAAGCTCTGTTCATGAGTGTTTAACGAAGCCAATAATTCTTTTTCCCACTTTAGCGCTTCGGGTACTATTTTTTTATACAACTCCTTTCCCGATTCACTTAATGAAAGTATTGCTGCGCGCTTATCCTCTGAATTTATTTGAGTTATTAACAACTTTTTTTCTACTAATATTTTTATTGCACGCGACACGGTCGACTTATCCATATTTGCCTGCTCACATAAGCTTTTAGCATTACTTTGACCAAATTGCGCTAAGTTAGCCAAAATTCGCCATTGAGGTATTGTTAAGTCAAATTTGGCTTGATATACCTTTGCAAGATCATTACTCACCAAACTTGCAACATTAATTAGTTGATACGCTAAAAAAGTATCTAAATCGAGTTTCATTGTTGTTCCGTTAAATAGATTTACTGACTGTTCATTTTTATTTACAAACGCCTCCAGAGAGTAATTTGAAATTACTCTCACTTGAGAGTATCTTAACTGAAATAAATAAAACATAAAACTAGCCTTCTCTCACAGGAGTCACCAATGGCAGAACAATTAAACTATATGACCGGTTTTGGTAATGAATTTGAAACCGAAGCGCTACCCGGTGCTTTGCCGATAGGGCAGTTTACTCCTCAAAAAGTTAAGTATGATCTTTATACTGAACAATTTAGCTCTACAGCATTTACCGCACCTCGCGCAGCTAACCGCAGAACCTGGCTATACCGCTTGCGCCCTTCGGTAGTACAAGGTGACTACCAAGCAATTGATAACGGCCTGATAAGAACCGCGCCTATTACAGAAGCCGTAACTCCTCCTACTATGCTGCGCTGGAACCCCGTTGAAATTCCTACAAAGCCAACTGATTTTATCGATGGCCTTATAACAATGGCTGCAAACGGCAGCGCTAATGGGCAATCTGGCATTGGTATTCATGTTTATGTTGCTAATAAATCGATGGTTGATCGCTACTTTTATAACGCTGATGGTGAAATGCTATTTGTACCACAACAAGGCGAGCTGCTATTACATACAGAGTGCGGTAAGCTTTTTGTAAAGCCAGGTGAAATTGCAGTCATACCGCGAGGAATGAAATTTTCAGTTGATTTAATACAATCAACCGCCCGTGGTTATATATGCGAAAACTATGGTCATGCTTTGGAGCTTGCAGAGCGGGGCCCGGTTGGTGCAAACGGCTATGCTAACGACCGTGACTTTCACTATCCAGTTGCTGCTTTTGAAGACAAAGAAGGTGATTTTGAACTGATATCAAAATTTAATGGCAACTTATTCAGCTGTGAAATAAAACACTCTCCTTTCGATGTTGTTGCTTGGACGGGGAATAGCGCCCCTTATAAGTACGATTTATCGCGATTTAATGTCATGAATACAGTCAGCTTTGACCATCCGGATCCTTCTATATTCACCGTTTTAACCTCGCCGTCAGCCACTGAAGGGATGGCTAATGTTGATTTTGTTATTTTTCCACCCCGTTGGATGGTCGCTGAAAACACTTTTCGCCCTCCCTACTACCATAGAAATATCATGAGTGAATTCATGGGCTTGATTGAAGGCGTATATGATGCTAAAGAGCACGGATTTGTACCAGGAGGCGCCAGTTTACATAATTGTATGTCACCACACGGTCCAGAAGCTGACGTATTCGAAAAAGCATCAAACGCAGAGCTTATTCCACAAAAATATGAAAATACGCTCGCCTTCATGTTCGAATCACGCTTCATCATTTCACCGACTAAATACGCATTAGAAGGTGAAGAGCGTCAGCATAATTACACGGATTGTTGGCGAACAATCGAAAAACACTATTCAGGCAACAAGGATTAATTATGAAGCTATACAGTTATTTTCGCTCATCTGCTGCATACCGTGTACGCATTGCGTTAAATCTAAAAAAAATTGATCACGAGCTGGCAATTGTTAACTTATTAAAATCAGAACAGCTTGATGAGAACTACTTGGCATTAAACCCACAAGGGCTTTTACCAGCCCTTGAAACAGACGAAGGCGTGCTTGGTCAATCATTAGCTATTTTAGAATGGCTTGATGAAACATACCCACACTCACCATTAATTAGCGGCTCACCTTGGCGAAAAGCACAAATTAGAAATTTAAGCTTTGCAATAGCGTGTGATATTCATCCTGTTAATAATTTGCGTGTACTCAAGTATTTATCTAATAAATTAAACGTAGACGATGACGCTAAAAACACCTGGTACAGGCATTGGGTTGAAGTTGGTTTTGATAAAATAGAAACAATGCTCACAGACGATAATTACTGTATTGGGGACGAACCAAGCCTTGCTGATGTTTGCTTAGTACCGCAGGTATTTAATGCTATTCGTTTTAATGTGGATATGAGTCGCTACCCAAAAATCGCAGCCATTTATGAGCGATGTAATAAATTAGCTGCGTTTAATGATGCCGCACCGCAAAATCAACCCGATGCGAACTGAGTACCGCTAAGCTTAACTTTTGAGCACGCTATGAATAACCGTAACGTGCTCAATTAAATCTAAACCCAAATCAGTCAAGTAACCGCCATCAGGGCTATCTATAACGCCTTTATCAAATAATCGTTGTGCAGCATCAATTAAACTTGCTTCTGCGTCAGAGTGCAATTTAATCCCCTGCATTTTGCTATCGAGCGGAAACTTTGCAAGTAATGTGAATTCATCTATCATCATTTGGTTAAATTTCATGTGTGTTCACCTTCTTATTGTTCTGTGTATTTCTTAGTGTGTAATATTACACTAGCATGTTTTTTAGCATTACGTACTATTTTTAGAGTCTATTGTAGGAGAATATTATGCGTACGTTAATTATTCTATCCGTCTGTTTTTTAAGCTTATCACTATCGTTATTTTGTAATGCAGAGCCACATAACAGCCGCAAATTTGTAAACGCCAATCAGTTGACTCAACATCAAACAACGTGTTGGTACGATGACAAACGTTTCAGTGAAGGCGCATTAATTAGCGTTAAGACGTTTACTTTACTATGCAGTGCTAAAAATCCCAATCAGACCAGTGGCGCATTAATGTGGCTTAAGCTTAATGAACAAGGGAAAATTATTTACCCTAAGCAACCTAAAAAAATTACAGTGAATTAGCCTACAAATTTTATTTAAGCTACAATACACACAGTTTAAATAAGCAGTATGGCTATGGATAATCAACCTAAAAACCCATTACATGGGATCACACTAGAACAAATTTTGGTCGAGTTAGAGCAGCGACTGGGCTGGAAAACGTTGGGAGAACAAGTAAAAATTAAATGTTTTACAGAGTCGCCTAGCATAAAATCTAGTTTAAAATTTTTACGAAAAACGCCTTGGGCAAGAGACAAAGTTGAAGCGTTATATATTCATACAATAAATAACAAACCACTTCGTAAACCAAAAAGCGCACCTCGTAAAACAACAAACAAGGCTCCAGATACAACTGGCTTTGTTTGGCCATCAATAAAAAAGTAAAAATATAAATAAAGGCGCAGTTTAATGCGCCTTTATATTTTAGTTTTACTAAATTTCTTTACTGATCACATTAAGCGATGCTGGCTGTATTTCAATCACAAGCCTATCAGCCGTTTTCACTTCGCCATCAATGACGTATTTAATCCCATTCTCTGAAGATATTTCGACTTTTTTAGCATTTGTGTGTTGGGAGTTAATCGCTAAGTGACTTTGCGTTATGCTGCTGAACATAAGCTCCGCAATACTCAATACCGTGGTGGAGTTTTCTTTATTGGGTATAAGCCAATTTATATCAAGAAGCCCATCGCTATGATTGGGTTGCCCTCCCCCTTGAGCAAGCAGCGTTGTAAACGGTGCGGCATTAGCGACAACAAAGCTGCTTGTGGTTATAGTCATCGAGTCATTATCGTCCAACTTAACGTTAAGCTGTTGCGATTTTTGTTCAGAAAATGCCTGAAAAAAACCCGTTAAATAAGCGAGTTGTCCAAATTTATTTTTAAATTCACGGTCTGCTTTTTCAATCATCGCATGTTCAAAACCTATGCCTGCTAAAAGTAGCATTAGCTCGTCGTTACAATAAGCGGTGTCGATTAACGTAGATTGACCATCAATAATTAAATCACATGCTTGCTCTACAGGTATAAATTTTGAACTTATTCCCATCAATACATGGGCTAGCGCATTTGCGGTCCCCAGTGGAATAATACCTAATTTACATGGTGTATTAACTAATACGCTCGCGACTTCGGCTACTGTTCCATCGCCACCACAAGCAATAACAATATCAGGCTTTTCTGCAATCGCTTGTTTGGCAAGCTCTATCCCGTTAATGTCTGGACTTGTGGTCATTACGGTTAAATCGTAATAAGTAGACAAACGGGCAATTATAAATTGCTCTTTGTCTTGCCATATTTTTGTACCCGATACGGGATTGGCAATTAAACATGCACGATTTTTAATCGTCAACTCACCATTTTTATGTCGCTTTGCTAAGTGACGTAATTGGCGCTTATTTAGGTTAGCGGTTTCACGCGTTTCTTTAATTTGGGCAAGCACATCGTGTACATCGGCGTGTTTGTTTTGACTTAGCAAGTAAGCGGCCATAACAAACACTGAACGGCCTCGACCCAACGCACAATGGACAACGACTTTATTATTTTTTTGAATTTGATGATGGATCCAATTTATTGCCTGATTGAGCTGTGAATGCGTTGGTACGCTATGATCAAGCACTGGAATGTTCAAATAATTAATACGCTCTTGTGTAGAGCTCCATTCTAAACCGTCAAACTCACAGGTAACATCTAAAATAGCGGTTATATCGTTGCTTTTTAATGTGTCTATATCTGAGGGAAATAAACGGCATGCTAAAAAAAGGTTATCGTTAATTTGCTGGATAGGCGGTACCTTATCGTGCTTGCGTGACCACGCGTTATAAACTTGTGCACCTAATAGAAAAGGAATGAACGCCCAACGTATATAAAATGGAATAACACCACTTTCACGTTTTCTAAAAATTTTACCTATATTAAAAATGTAGGCCCCACTGACCAAAAAAAGCGAAAGCGCGGTCCAGTAAAAAAATAGTGAAAAATAAATCGAGTTTATTTCCCACCCTATCAAAATCAGTATACATGCCAGTATCAAATAACTAATTGCAGCCCACATAAAATCTCCATTTATATTTATTGCTGTTCACTCTATAGCAAGCAGCTTTTATAGGTATAGTTGCAATTAACACGCCATAAAAAGGCACTCGCAACACTTTTAATACATTGAATTATAGAGCTATTTTTATTTACGTATTTTAAATTACTTTATTTTGCGTTTTTTACACAACAAGCATGTTAATTTTTCACACTTAGAATATTAAAACGAATCTGATTTTATAATGACTATTAAAGGAACTAACTAGAGCTTGTTTATTTTTAAGGATTAAATTTATCTTACCTAAAGGCAACTTAATTGCGGCGCGTGATCTATAAGCTAGTGAGCTAAATAAAAGCTGTTCAAAGCTTTCGCGTCCTGCTTAGCTCCTTATCGGCCCCCTTTGAGAATTTATAAGTCGCTTCTCGATTGAGTTCAAAGGGCCTCGCATGTTTACCCTCAGAAGATTTAAAGACTCAATCAGTTTTAACTATAACGAATACATTTATTGCAAAAAAGGACGAAAAGTATACTGTTACATGCTACTTAACTTTTTTGCATCCAAATTTAGGCCACACACGTTTATAAAAAGAGAATAAAAATAAATAGGATATTTATGGAAAACGATAATTTACTGTCTTTGTTATACGATACGTCGCAAGGCGATAAGCATGCATTTTCAACCTTGTACCAACAAACAAGCGGAAAGCTTTTTGCCATTAGCTTAAATATGCTTTCTAATCGAGCCCATGCCGAAGAAGTGCTGCAAGACGCCTTCATTAAAATATGGCATAACGCCTCAGAATACAATGCCTCTAAAGGCACGGTTATTAGTTGGATGATAAGTATAGTCAGGTATAGAAGTCTTGATGCGTTGCGTTACCATAAAGTAAGAAAAGAGCAAGCAATGGGAGATGATGACTTCGATATTCAGAGCGTCGATGTTAACTACGACGAAAATACTAAATTAGTAAACTGTATAGAGCAGCTTGAACCTCAACAAAAGCAGGCTATTCATTTAGCTTACTACAAGGGGCTTAGTCACAGTGAGCTAGTTGACCATATAGAGTCGCCATTGGGCACAGTAAAAAGTTGGATCAGGCGCGGGCTTACGCAACTTCAAAGCTGTTTAACATTATGAATTATACAAAACCCGACTTATTAGATGCGCTCGCAGGGCAATACGTATTGGGCACACTTAAAGGGCTGGCACGAAAGCGTTTTCAGCGTTTATTACTTAGCTCAAGCAAAGCACGTGAGGCAATATTTATGTGGGAACAAAACCTCAATAATTTAGCAAGTGCAATTACACCTCAAGCACCTAGCGATTCTGTTTGGGAAAACATTTTGCAAGGCATTGAGTCTAAACCACAGCCAAGTAAAACAGTGGTGCAAACTAAGCCGTCGCTTTGGCAGACATGGTCGTTTATAGCGACCGCCGCGTGTATTGTATTAGCATTTTTAGTCGTTAAGCCGACCGAAGAGGCATCGCAATATCAGCAAATTGCACTCGTACAAAATCAAGATAAGCAGTCATTATGGATTATTGAAGTAAACGAAGATGCACTAACTATAAAAGCCAGCAGTCAATTAGTTGCCCAAAGAGACAAAGATTATCAACTATGGATGATCTTAAAAGGACAAGATTTACCGGTTTCGTTAGGGATATTACCTAAACAAGGTGGTAAATTTTTGTTAAAAGATAAACGCTTTAATGCGGATGATATCTCACTGCTAGCAGTCAGTTTAGAGCCTTTAGGTGGTTCGCCGAATGGCTTACCTACCGAGGTACTTTATACGACCGAGCTGGTGTTACTATAATCTCCTGTATGGCTGCTTTTATAAGCAGCCATTTTTTATTTAAATAAAATTTAACTTTTTTGCATCCAATCTAAATTGCCCGCCGTTATTAGCTATGACTTCTATTTAAAACTAAAGGAAAAAGTCATGAAAGCTTTAACACCGTCAATACTCGCAGTAGTAATATGCAGCACTTTTATAAGCGCACCAATTAACGCATCAAGCCATCGAGAAGCACCTAATATCAGTCGCTTCCCAACGTTAGACTCTACCGATTTTTATGTATTTAATAGCTATGAACAAGGAAAAGAAGAGTACGTCACACTAATTGCTAACTACATTCCATTGCAGGATGCCTACGGCGGCCCTAATTATTTTGCTATGGACCCGGATGCAACTTACAACATACACATAGATAACGATGGTGATGCAATTGAAGACATTACCTTTGCTTTTAATTTTCAAAGCATGTTACCAAATGATAATCAAGGTGTGCAGTTAGCTGTAGGCCCTGAAGGCAACAAGCGTACCGTTTCTGTTCCGCTTAAAAATGTGGGCGGCGTTTCCGCGGGTGATAACAGCGCAACTAATTTTAGTGAATCTTACACACTGAGTATGATTAATGGGCCACAACGTACAGGCGCTGCAACCTTATTAAATAATACAACCACTGGCACATCTACATTTAGCAAACCACTTGATTATATTGGTAATAAAACATTTACCTCTGAAGCTGACTATCAAACTTATGCGGATCAATTTGTATATAACGTGTCTATTCCCGGTTGTGAAAGCATGGCACAAGTGTTTGTTGGCCAAAGAAAAGACGCCTTTGTCGTTAACCTTGGTAAAACGTTCGATTTAGTAAACTACGTACCGGTAGAGGGCGACAGTGCACCAGGTGCTGGCGATGCAGGCGGTTTTCCTGGAGGCATTACTCAATCGGCTGACAATGACGACCTGGCAGATAAAAACGTAACATCCATTGCGATTGAAGTACCAAAAAGCTGTATTGTAGGCGAAGGTAATGGCGTTGTTGGTTCGTGGACCACTGCAAGCTTGCCGCAAGCTCGCATACTAAACCCGAATGCTAAATTTGCTAATAATGCAGTTAATGGTGGTGCACTTACCCAAGTATCACGTCTAGGTAATCCACTGGTTAATGAGCTTGTTATTGGTATAAAAGATAAAGATACGTTCTCTACAGCACATCCTAAGGATGATGGTCAGTTTTTAGATTATGTGTCGCATCCTGCTCTTCCTGAACTGTTAAACATATTATTTAAAGATGCTGTTAATACAACACTTGGCGCTAACCTTGAAACATTAGCACCAACAAACTTCCCTCGTACCGATTTAATTACCGCATTTTTAACCGGTTTTGCGGGTGTAAATCAACAAGCCACGGTGACGCCGTCTGAAATGCTGCGTTTAAACACAAACATTGCGGCAACACCGCAAAATGAGCAATCTGCATTTGGTGTTGCAGGAAACGATTTAGCTGGCTTTCCAAACGGTCGACGCCCTGGCGATGACGTTGTTGATATTGCTCTGCGTGTAGTAATGGGTCGTTTATGTCACCCTATTCCTGTAGCAGGCGAAGATACTGACCTAGGTTTGTGTGCGCCTGAAGATGCAAGCGTTGGCACCGTGCCTTTTACTGATGGTGCACCTGTTGATGCAACAATGATGAACTCAACCTTTCCGTACTTAGCTACCCCTCTTGCGGGCTCTAAATAAGGAGTAAACTAATGCAACATTTAAAATTAACGCATATAGGTGTATTGCTTGGCGCATTAACGCTGGGGGCATGTAGCAATGACGACGACAATAAAAAGCCGTTGCCTGTGGTTAATACAGCCCCATCTGTGAGCGACATTATGTTAACAACGCAAACGGAGGTAAATATCACCGACTCACTGACAGCCACTGATAAAGAAGGTGATTCACTTACTTATTCATTAGTCAGCGAGCCCTCTTTAGGCATGGTAAATATTGATGCTGATGGCACCTTTACTTACACACCAAATAAAGAGGTTACAGGCATAGATAGCTTTACATTTGGCGTATCTGATGGCGTAAATAGCCAAGTTAGTGCAATAGTAAATATCACTATTGAAGCCTTGCAAGTTGACTTTGCTCAGTTTGCTACTGATGCATTTAACCAAGCACCTAATGCAGAGCCACTCTCTATCAATGGACGTGAGTTCACGAACAAAGACACCGATATTAATAATTTAATTAATAGTAATCAGTAAATAAGCTGACCGGCCATGGATGGCTATTTTAAGGATACGAATATGAAACTAGGGCTCATTAAATTCATTATTGCATTAAGCTTAGTATGCTCATTTAACCTTTTTGCAAATGCTTACACCCCAAAAGATAACGACGTAATTGCTGTTACTAAATCAAATATAACAGCGTCTTTATCGCTCAATGAAATAAAAACCGTGGTGGAGCAAAGCCAATTTGTAGGGCAAACAGAAAATATGCAGGGCGTATTAAAAAATAAGCTTTCTAAATTATATATTAGCGAGCCAACCCCTGACATAGGCTACTTATATGCACGCGTTTTGCAAAAAGAGCATTTATTTAATGACGCTATCACCGTAGCAAACAATGTTTTAAAAATAATGCCTGATCACAGTAATACTCATCTATTACTCGCAAACTTGTACATGACACAAGGCCAATTTGAACTTGCCAAGCAGCATTGTTTAGCACTTATAACTAGAGTAAGCACATTAACTGCAAGTACTTGTGTACTAGATGTGCAAAGTCAGCACGGTAATTTATTAGGTAGCTATCAGTCTTTAGTGAAGCTTGCGAATAATAAGCCTATTGACCTCAACACAAAACATGTATTAGCTGAAATGAGCTTTAGATTACAAAACTACACAAACGCATTAAAGCATCTTGAAAATATAAGCTTATTAAACGCGCCAGTAAGCCTTATTGTGTTATGGGCAGACATACAACTAGGCTTAAATAAGCCACAGCAAGTAATCAACAAATTAAGTAACTTAATAAAAGAACCACACGATTTAGAAGACGCGCTGTTACTTCGCTTAGCCATTGCAGAAAAACAACTAAACACGACGCAATACACATGGCAAAACACCATGAAGCAACGAGTAGAGCTAAGAGAAGTGCGCCACGACAGTTTTCATGCCAGTGATTTAGCAAACTACTATATTCATGTGCAGCCTAACAAATCAAAAGCGCTGTATTGGGCCAATATTAACTGGCAACAGGCCAAAATGAATATCGACCAAGCGCTTATTATTCAAGCTAAAAGGATGTAAATAATATGAGTAAATTAATACGCGTATTTTCGATTATGTTGTTAAGCTTATTTTTTACAACAGCAGCTTTTGCACACCAGTTAAGTACTGGCTATATTACGCTTAATAGCAACAATACAGCTCAATACAGCGGAAATTGGGAAATCAACGTGGCTGATTTAGAGCACGTTATAGCACTCGACTTAGACCAAAACGCCAACATTACTTGGGCTGAAATAAAAGCAAAACGTGTAGCAATTAACACATTTATTAAAAACAATCTTATCGCGGAACAAAACACGCAAACGTGTGCACTCACTGTAAATAATAATTACCAGCTAAATGAGCACTTTAATCAACCTTACTTGGTATTGCCCGTGTCATTTTCATGTTTAAAAAATGACCCTATTACTCTTAAGTATTCAGCTTTTTTTCAAGATGACGCAAATCATAAAGTTATTGTTAATGTAGACGACATAGCACGTGTTTTTAGTATAAATGAACCTAACCAAACCTTTAATACAAAGCAATCAAGCTATTTAGACACCTTTACAGAATATGTATACCAAGGCGTACTGCATATTTGGATAGGCATTGATCATATTTTATTTTTAATTGCGCTATTACTTACCTGTGTTTTAACCCGTGATAAAAACACGTGGCAGGCCATTGGCTCTAAACAACACATCATTAAACACACTGCATGGATTGTTACAGCATTTACGCTTGCACACTCTATAACGCTTACAGCAACAGCGCTTGATTTAATATCACTCAATACTCGCTGGGTTGAGCTAATTATTGCTATATCCGTTTTATTTGCGGCACTGAATAATGTATGGCCACTCATACTTCGCCTAGGCTGGTTAACATTTGCCTTTGGATTACTACACGGTATGGGTTTTGCGAGTGTACTTGGAGAATTAGGTTTATCGAGTAACTACCAATTAATGAGCATACTGGCATTTAATTTAGGGGTAGAAATAGGCCAACTGAGTATTTTATTAGTGGCGTTACCTGTGTTAATGGCACTTAGAAAAACCACTTGGTATGTAAAATGGTTAATGCCTGCAGGGTCTATAGGCATTGCCATTGTGGCTCTAAAATGGTCTATAGAACGTTTTTAAACATAATTATACCAATTAGCTTATGTAAATGATCTATTTTGAGGATAAAAAACGTGTTGATAGCTGAGCAAAAAATTCGCTATTTAGTTGTTCTCGGTAATTGCTCCTGCATGGCTCTACCTTCTGTATACATGCAGTCGTAAATGAGAATTTTTAACGCAAATAGCGATACGTTTAGCCCTCAAAATGATTATGTATTATTGCTAATTGGTATTACCTTAAACGGCCGTTAATACTATAAACCCGCTAATATTGCGGGTGTATAGTATCTACACTTTAATAGCATAACTTTAATCTTTAAAGGGCATTAATAACGTTCTCATTGCAGGGCGAAGCGCAATTAAAACAGTCTCTTCGGTAAGTTCGGGGTAAAGTACTTTTCGTAAAAGTAAGCCCGCCATTACTGAAAAAATAACATTTATGCGGCTTTCTAGTTCTGCCTCATCTATGTCTTTTATCACGCTGCGGTCACTTATTAAAAGCTGGTGCATTCTATTACGTGCTTGCGTATCTGCATCACGTAATAATTTAGCAACTTTATTATTTCGCCCGGCCTCGGCTAACATCTCTAAATCGACCGCACATTCCCCAGTATCCATGTGCCTTTGTACGCCCATGTTTAAGCCGTTCAACAATACAGTGAGCGTGTCTTCTGGTTGTCCTTCAAAATGTTCAAAAATAGAGAACATTTCTTCCATATCTTTTTCAATAATACTTTCTATAATGGCTTCTTTGCTTTCAAAGTAATTGTAAATATGGCCAGCACTCATCCCTGCTGTTCTGGATATTTCTGCCATTCCTGCAGCGTGAAAGCCTTTACGACGAAAGCATTCTGCCGCCGCAGTTAAAACCTGATCACGACGCGCTTTTGCTATAGCTGGATCTGTTTGTCTTTTAGTTTTCATACAAAGCTCCCCTGTCGAATTATTAAACTCGACAGTAGGGCAAATACTTACTTATTTTTAAACAAACCTGCCACTAAAAAATAAGTATTCAGCCCTTTTAAAATCTCGTTAACTTTAACTAGCTGCAACACAGTGTTTACAGCTGTAAACCTTTACTTAATTGGCTTGAGCGCTTTTCTCCCAGCCACCACCAACCACTTTATACAAGCTAATTTGGCTAGCAAGCAACGCTTGTTGACCTAAAATTTGCTGTTGCTGTGCACTGTACCAGCTGCGTTGTGCATCAAGGACTTGTAAATAGCTATCTACGCCTTTTTCATAACGCGCCTTTGATAACGAAAAGGTAGACTCGCGGCTTTGTAGTAACATATCAAGCGCATTTAATTGCGCTTGATAGCCTTCGTTATCGGCTAACGCATCAGACACTTCACGAAATGCTTGCTGAATTTTTTGCTGGTAAGTAACTACCGCAATTTGTTGGTCAGCTTTAGCAACATCTAACTGAGCTTGATTCCTGCCCATATTAAAAATAGGTAAAGTTACTGATGGAACAAAACTCCATGTACCCGACCCTGCATCAAATAAACCACCTAAATCGCTAGAGGCAGTGCCTGCATTAGCCGTTAAGCTAATGCTTGGATAGAATGCTGCACGGGCAATACCTATATTGGCGTTAGCCGCAAGTAACTGATGCTCTGCTGCTTTAATATCTGGGCGTTGAGTTAATAAATCGGAGGGTAAACCAACCGGTATTTTGGGCAACGCTAATAACGAGTCCAGCTCTTTATTTGGCAGGAGTTCAGGGCTTAATGGTTTTCCTACTAATAAATCAAGTGCATTTTTATCGCGTTTCAGTAAACGTTTATACGTTGCAATATCAACCTTAGCGCTGGCAACGGTGCTTTTAAGTTGCTCTAACGTAATTTTTGATGCTGCGCCCAAATCAAAGCTTTGCTGAGTAAGCGCAAGCGACGCTTGTTGCGATTTTAACGTTTCTTCAGCAAGCCCAAGTAATTGTTGGTCTGTTGCATAATTAAGCCATGCATTTGCAAGCTCTGCCACCAACGATACTTGCGAGCTATATTGAGTCAACTCATAAGAATATAAGTTCTGTAGCGCTTGTTGTGTTTGGTTTCGAACCTTACCCCATATATCTAATTCATAAGAGGTAATGCCTACAGTCGCACTGTATTGCGAACTAATACTGGCCTCATCAGTACCTGTCAAACTTGCTGGCAGGCGCTGACGCGTGCCCGAGCCATTTACACTTAACGACGGATACAATGCTGAGTTTTCTATTTGATATAACCCACGCACCCGCTGCACATTGAGCATCGCAATTTGTAGGTCTTTATTGTGCTCAAGGCTTTGATTTATAAGCACCTGAAGTTTTTTATCGCTAAAAAACTGCTGCCACTTTAGCGTATTAACTGTTGCCAGCTCTGTCTGAGCTGCATACGATTTTGGCACTGGCAACAGTAAATCTTGCTGTTCAGGTGCCAACTGGCACCCACTTAAAACAATTAGAGTCAGTGCACTTAACGAAAACGTTTTTGTAGCCATTATGCAGCCTCCTCGTTAGTGCTTTTTTCTTTTGCAGGAAAAACCCGGCGTACTAATACAAAAAATAACGGCACAAAAACAACAACTAATATAGAAGAGGCGAGTGTTCCACCAATAATTGAAATGCCTAGCGCATTTTGCGCACCAGAACCCGCACTAGATGCAATAGCTAATGGGATAACGCCACAAATGAAGGCCATTGAAGTCATTAAAATTGGGCGTAAACGCAGTCTTACTGCAGCTACGGCCGCTTCAACTAAACCAAGCCCCTCATCCATTTTATGTATGGCAAATTCCACAATTAATATGGCATTTTTAGACGCTAACCCTATCGTAGTTAATAAGCCCACTTGCAAGTAAATATCGTTTGATAATCCGCTACCTAATGCAGCCATAGCAGCACCAAATATACCTAACGGAACAATCATCATGACGGCAAACGGTACCGACCAACTCTCATAAAGTGCCGCTAAGCATAAAAATACAAATAACAACGACAAACCATATAACAAAGGTGCTTGGCCACTACTAGAACGTTCTTGGAACGAAATACCTGTCCACTCTGACGAAATACCACTTGGCAGCTGCTTCACTAAACGTTCCATTTCATCCATTGCTTGCCCTGTACTGTAGCCAGGCGCAGCGGTCCCTTGTATTTCCATTGCAGAAAAACCATTGTAGCGCTCTAAACGAGGCGAGCCGTAAGTCCAATATGCAGTTGCAAATGCAGAAAACGGAACCATATCGCCATTTTTGTTGCGCACATACCATTTATTTAAATCTTCAGGCACCATTCTAGATTTAGCATCACCTTGCATATACACCTTTTTAACTCGCCCACGGTCAATAAAGTCATTGACATAGCTACTACCCCAAGCAGTAGCAAGGGTGTTATTAATATCGGTTTGCGAGACACCCAATGCTTGTGCTTTAGCTAAATCGGTATCGAGTTGTATTTCAGGCATGTCCTCTTGGCCATTAGGGCGCACACCGGCCAATACAGGACTTTGGCTTGCTAAACCTAATAGCTGATTACGCGCAGCTAAAAGCGCATCGTGGCCCAAGCCTACTCTGTCTTGTAAAAATATATTAAAACCATTCGCTGTACCCAGTTCTACGATTGCAGGCGGTGGGAAAGCAAACACAAACGCTTCTTTAATACTGGAAAAATACCCCATAGCTTTACCTGCCACACCTTGTACAGATAAATCATCACGTTGTCGTTCATCCCAATGTTTAAGATTAACAAACCCTATGGCTGAGTTTTGCCCAGAACCTGCAAAGCTAAACCCGGTAACAGTAAAAATACCGTTTACTGCCTCAGACTGTTCGTTCAAGTAGTGGTTTTCTACTTTTTTAACCACTTCAAGTGTTTGCTCAGTTGTAGAGCCCGCAGGCAATGAAACTTGGTTAAACAGTATGCCTTGGTCTTCGTCAGGCAAAAATGCGGTAGGTAAATTTGAAAACACATAAGCCATTCCGCCCACAATTAAAAAGTATATAACAAGGTAACGTTTAGCATGCTTGATCATGCGGCTTACAAAGCTTTGTGCACCCGAATTTGTTTTATCAAACCCACGGTTAAAGCCTATAAAAAACTTACCAAATAACGACTTATCATTATGAACATGGCTAGGCTTCAAAAGAGTTGCACACAATGCCGGCGTAAGTATAAGCGCCACAAGAACCGATAACCCCATAGCAGATACTAAAGTGATAGAAAACTGACGGTAGATTATTCCTGTAGAGCCGCTAAAAAAGGCCATAGGGATAAATACAGCAGAAAGCACCATTGCAATACCAACAAGCGCCCCTTTAATTTCATCCATAGATTTACGAGTTGCTTCTAACGCTGAGAGTTTCTCTTCGGTCATCAGACGCTCTACGTTTTCTACAACAACAATGGCATCATCAACTAATAATCCTATGGCAAGCACCATGGCAAACATAGTTAGTGTATTGATTGAGTAGCCAAATGTGTACAAAATACCAAACGTACCCAGCAATACCACTGGCACTGCAATTGTTGGAATAAGCGTTGCTCTAAAGTTCTGTAAAAACAGATACATAACAACAAACACCAATACAACAGCTTCTATAAGCGTATGAATTACTTTTTCAATTGAAAGCGCCACAAACGGTGTTGTGTCGTAAGGCACAACCGCCTCGAGCCCTTCAGGAAAAAATGGCTCTAATTCTGCAATTGCATCCTTTACGCCCTGCGCAGTATCTAGCGCATTAGCACCACTGGCCAATTTAATACCCAAGCCTGAGGCTGGTTTTCCATCATAACGCGCAACAACCCGGTAACTTTCACCACCTAGCTCAACCCGAGCAACATCACTCAATTTAACAAAAGAGCCATCAGCATTCGTTTTAACTAAAATGTCCCTAAATTGCTCAGGTGTTTGTAAGCGGCTTTGCGCAGTCACAGTTGCGTTGAGTTGCTGACCTGCAACTGCAGGCATAGCGCCTAATTGCCCGGCTGACACTTGCGCGTTTTGTGCACTAATAGACGCGCTAATATCTGCAGGCGTCAATTTATAGTTTTGAAGCTTGGCAGGATCTAACCAAATACGCATCGCATACTGTGAGCCAAATAACTGTACTTCACCCACACCTTCAACACGCGAAACAATGTCTTGCACGTTTGATGACACATAGTCGCCAATATCAATATTGGTCATGCTGCCATCTTTTGACATAAACGCATAAACCATCAAAAAGTTACGAGCTGACTTTGCAACCACAACACCTTGGCGCTGCACGGCTTCAGGTAAAAGTGGTGTAGCAGTAGCTAGTTTATTTTGCACCTGAACCTGAGCAATATCAGGATCGGTTTCAGCGCTAAACGAAAGTGTAAGCGTTGCTGAGCCGCTAGACTCTGACGTTGACGACATATAAAGCAAGCCATCTAAGCCTTTCATTTTTTGCTCTATAACCTGGGTAACGGTATCTTCAAGCGTACGAGCCGATGCACCTGGGTAGGTCGCCGTAATACTTATTGCAGGTGGCGCAATAGATGGATACTGCGCAATAGGCAAACTTTTAATAGCTAAAATACCTGCTAGCATCACTACTATGGCAAGTACCCAAGCAAATATAGGTCTATCGATAAAAAACCGTGACATGTAAATTCTCCGTTATTGCGCTTTAGCGGTTTGAACTTCAGATGGACTAACCAGTGCGCCAGGGCGAATTTTTTGTAACCCCTCTACAATCAGTTTATCGCCTTCCATTACACCATCGGTGACAAGCCAATTAGATCCAATGGTGCGGTCTGTTTTCAAAACACGGCTCTCTACTGTGTTACTTTTGCTAACAACCATTGCTGTCGGTTCACCTTTTGAATTTCGACTAACACCACGCTGTGGAACTAAAATAGCGTCGTTTTTAACGCCTTCAACAATTGAGGCGCGAGCATACATCCCCGGAAGTAGTAACTTTTCAGGGTTAGGAAATTTAGCGCGTAATGTAACCGACCCTGTACTTGGGTCAACTGTCACTTCAGAAAACTGTAAAGTGCCTTTATGAGAATACAAAGAGCCATCTTCCATAGTGAGTTCAACATCGGTTTGACTGCTTGAATCTACACTTAAATCGCCCGAAACAATCGCTTTTTTAAGCTTAGTTAATTCGTTACTCGACTGCGTTAAATCAATATAGATAGGATCAAGTTGTGTTACTGTTGCCAAAGAAGTAGCCTGGTTAGCACTCACTAATGCACCTACGGTGACATTCGATTTACTAATTTGCCCACTAATAGGCGAAGATACATGGCTGTATTCTAAATTAATTTTTGAGGTTTGCAGCTGCGCTTGGGCAGTAAGAAGTTCTGCTTTTGCTTGTTTATACGCTGCATCAGCTTCGTCGTAATCTTGCTGGCTTACCGCTTTGATTTTTAATAATTCACTATAACGAGACGCTTTAGCTTTACTACTTGCAATGCTTGCTTGAGCGCGGGCAACAGCAGCTTCACTTGCCGCTAAGTTGGCTTCAAAAGTAGCAGGATTAATTTGATATAGCGCTTGATTTTTTTCTACTTGAGACCCTTCGGTAAATAAGCGCGATTGCACAATACCACTTACCTGCGGGCGGATTTCTGCAATTTGAAATGCACTAATACGTCCAGGCAGCTCTTGCCTTAAAGTTAGCGTTTGTTTTTTTAGCGTAATAACCCCGACTGGCACAGCTTTAGGAGCTGATGCCTTCGACTGCTCTGCCACTTGGTCGCAACCAGTCAACGCAACTGAGCCTAGGAGAACTGAAAATACAAATAAAGCGGTGCTAGAACGCTGCATGTTAAATACCTTTAATTTAGAGTGAACGATCATTCTAAATTAAATATTAGTGAGAATACATCTTAATAAGCAGATCTTTACACAAAATTACACTCAACCATTCAGTCTCATACTTAAACACTAAGTAATGTTAATAACGTTCTTTGTAAAATATATTTACACCTACAAGCTAGCTATCGCCTTCACTGCAAAGAGTTATCTTAAAATCGAAGATGACTTACGCAAAAACCTGCTTGTTCATAGCAAAGCCTAAAAGTAGATAGTGAAGAGGTTTAAATTTTATATTTCAGATAATTAAAAATAAAAGCCATTCTGCTACGTAACAGTCTGAGTATAGCCATACATAGTTTATGTAATGAACAAACTAATAAACTTTTATTAACAAAAAAGCCAAGGCAAGCTTGGCTTTGTTTAAAATGATGAAGTTAAGCGCTTATTAAAACGGCTTATAAAGTGATTAGGATGACAAATTTGAGGCTAACCTAGATACAAGCAACTGCTCAACACGTATACCTTCAACATCAACCACTTCAAATTTAAAGCCCGCATAACTTATGTGTTCAGCGCGTTTTGGTATACGCTTCATTGTATAAATTAAAAAGCCTGCCACCGTCTCAAAATGCATCTGCTCTGGGAACTCCTCTATATCGAGTACTTTAGCTAAATCGCTAATTGGCGTCAGTCCGTCAACTAACCACGAGCTTTTATCTCGCTCGATTATTAACTCATCCCCTTGGTGAGTTATTAAATCTCCCATAAAGCCTTTCATCAAATCTTTTACAGTAACAATACCAACAAGTAGCGCATATTCGTTTACCACAATAGCAAATGGTTTAGCGGCACTTTTAAATGCATTTAACGCCTCTGATAAACTTAAGGTTTCTGGCAAGTAAAATACATCGGTATCAACTAATTCGTCATTAATATTAGCAGCTTCACCTTTGAGTACTTGACGTAAAATATCTTTTGATTCAACAGAGCCATGTAATTTATCTAAGTTACCCGACACAACTAAAAAATGATTGTGCGGATGATCAATAATCTTGGTCGCAATGTCATGGCTACTTTCGTTTAAATCAAAGTACACAATTTGGTCGCGCGGTGTCATTACGCTTGATAAAAAGCGTGCTTCTAAATCAAACACATTACCTATTAAATCATACTCTTGTTTTTGCAAACTGCCATACTCAGCGCCAGCTTCCATCATGGCAACAATGTCTTCTGTGGTTACGTTATCTTCACGCTCTGCGGGAACTTTAAATAGCCGCAGCACAAAGTTAGTCACCCCATTAAAAAACATCACCAAAGGCGTCAAGGCAAATGTAACCCAACGCATTATATTAACGACCTTAACAGCAACAGCTTCAGGCATGATCATCGCTAATCGCTTTGGCATTAAATCGGCGAATAAAATAAATAACGAGGTAATAGTAAAAAATGAGAATAAAAAGCTAATTTTCTCTACATACGCACCCTGGTAAAATAAAACCAATACTTTTTCAACGTATGGCGATAACGCTTGTTCACCTACAATGCCGCCTAATATAGCGATAGCATTAAGTGCTATTTGTATCATGGCGAAGAACGCGCCCGGGTTTTCTTGCAGTTTTAATACTGCGGCCGCATTTAAACTGCCTTCGTCTGCCATTACGCGAAGTTTTATTTTTCGTGACGCTGCAATTGCTATTTCCGACATAGCAAACAACGCACTGATCAAGATCAATAGACTAATCCCGATTAAATCACCCATTTAACGCTCCAAAAAGTTAGCGCTTTTTATATAAAAAGCAGCTGATTATAGTCGCTTTTTTAATCGCAGCAATTGATATTTTTACTTTATGTTTAAGTTTTTATTATTCAGTTAGTTAAATAAAATTTAGGCACTAATTAAGGGAGGAGGTTTGTCTAAATGCAAGCTGTAACTGTGCAACTAACGACTCATCCATATTTATGTTACACGCAAAATATAACGGAGATTGAGCCGTATTTAAATCAAGCACTGGCTCGAGTAAATTTAATTTTGGTGATGTTTTGAGACGGTAATTAAATTGTTTTTTACTTAGGACAACAAAATCAAGAATGTCACGGCGTGCACTAATTAACTTATCTATTTTATCTAGGTTATCAATTAGTAACAGGTGTCGGCTTTCGTTAAAACCGCGCTCAAGTAAATAATGATGGCTAAAGTTATCTCTTAATACTGCTATTTTATAACGTTTGGCATCATGTAAGGTCTTTAATTTTATACCACGAGATTTTAGTCCAAAAATCGCTGACTCAAACTCTTCAAGTTCAGCTATCCACACAAATTTATTTTCTCTTGGTGGCAAACGAACAATTGAAAAAATGCAGGTGTTTTTATCTCTAAGGGCTGCATTATAAGACACACTCCAATTGTTAGCCGACATAGTGTAATTAATGCCAGCAGCATTAAGGGCGTTTTTTACCTTTTCTACAGAGCGCCCTGCCAACTGGTTGTTTGTATCGAGATATTGAAAGTCAGGGAAAACTTCCGTCACTATATTAATTTCGTTAGCATGAGCAACAGGGTATAAAAAACAAAGTAAAAAAACGAATCCCTTCATTCAATAAACCTCAACTAAATTAGTGTAATTATTCAATAAATATAGTTGAGGCTGAGTAGACTGCTAGTTTTGAGTAGTCAATTAGATACAATTAAGCCTATAGTATTAATTTTTATTTGTTCATCGCATTAATCAAAAAGGCTGAAATTTTTGCGCCTTCTTTTAACGTTGTTTCAGAACTCGCTTGCCCAACTAAAGAACTGTCGGTAAATGGTGCTATTTCCATCATGTCAGCGCCTGTAATAGGAAACTCACCTGCAATGGCCGATAAAATATCTAATGCATGTTGAGGTGTTAACCCGTTATCCTCAGGAGTACCGGTTGCAGAAGCAAATTCAGCATCGAGGGCATCTATATCAAAACTAACATACACTTCGTCAACATTATCAGCTTTTAATTGTGCGATAGTATCTGCGGCAATAGCGGCTGCACCGCGTTCAATAATTTCATGCGCCCAATGTTGTTTAACCCCAAATGTGTTTTCCCAATGTGATTTTGGTTTTCCACTTGAGCGTATGCCAAATTGAATTAAGTGATGTGGTGCAGGTAAAAACTCTAAAATATGTGTACACCAAGACCCAAAACATAAATCTATGCCTAGGCGCTCCACAAGTAAATCGGTGTGCGCATCAAAGTGGATAATAGCCGTGCGCTTCCCTTGCTCGCGCTTAGCTTTTAAATAGGCTTTGGTTAATGGGTAACTAATAGAGTGATCGCCACCAATACCAAAAATACCTTTATCTTTAAACGTCGCGTAAAAGCTGTCGCACACATCTTCGGTGATTGATAGCGGACTGACGTAGTAATCGTTATTTTCGTTTCCGTATAGCGCTTTTTGGCAATTAGAGATAGTTGCGTCGTTTAGATACTTGTCGTGCAATAAATGAGGAATAACACGTACATCGCCTAAGTCAAACGAATGACATTCGGGATGCTGATCAATTAATGCTGAACGAACAAATAAAGGACCCCAATTAGCACCACGTAGGATACCACCACCACAATCAGAACTAATTCCAAGCATTACCGCTTTATGAGGAGAGTGTGGCAACTCATTTAACGATTCACGCCATAACATCTCTACATTTTCGGTTTGACCGTACAGTTTATTTCGAAGTGCCGCTTTTCGCTCTTTTGCAGTATTAACAGTAAAAACACCATCGCCAGGAGCACATAAGCAGTGCTCTACTTTACTATTAAATGCTTGAATTTCTTGACTCATAATAAATCCTTATGAATTGTTCTGTGCGTATTTTAGTGATTATTTATGCAAAATGATTAAACAGACCTAAACTTTAAAAAATTAAAAATTGGAATTTTTTAACGTATGTATCATTAAAATTATTTCTAAAAAAAACTTAAAATAAAAATATAAGTAGTTGATAGTTAATTGGTTTTAATTAGTACAGGCAATTATAATTCATGGTTAACCACTTGATTGAGTGATACTTATAATGTCTACGCACACAAGTCAACTGCACAAGTAAACCATTAATTTAAGAGTGTGCTTGAATATTCATAGTTGGTGCATAAAATACGCTACAGCCCTGTTTTACTGGCCTAGACACGCGCTCAATTTTATAAATACGGACATACGTCCTGTACTTAAGGTAGGTTTCTAGCAAAGATGCTAGATTGAAAAAAATTATTTTAAAAAGGCTTAGATATGGAAAAGGTATTTCACTTAGGACTATGTATTGACGATCTACAAGGTGCAAAACTTGCAATAGTACCCGGTGACCCAGATCGCGCTGCACGCATTTCAAAATTCCTAGACAACCCAACCTGTCTTGCTCAAACACGTGAGTTTCATGTTTATCTTGGTCAATTAAATGGCCATTCAGTTGTTATATGCTCTACAGGTATTGGCGGCCCATCTACATCGATTGCAGTAGAGGAACTTGCTCAACTAGGCGTGCGTCAATTTTTACGTATTGGTACTACGGGTGCTATTCAGCCTCACATTAATGAAGGTGAAATATTAATTAGCCAAGCGTCTGTGCGCTTGGACGGTGCAAGCCAACATTTTGCACCGCTTAGCTACCCGGCTGTGTCTGACTTTTATGCAACACAGGCCATGGTTGAAGCATGTAAAAATTTAAACATTGATTTTCACATTGGTATTACTGCATCTAGCGACACTTTTTACCCAGGCCAAGAACGCTACGATACACATTCTGGTTATGTGCCAAAAGCATTTCAAGGTAGCTGTGAAGAATGGCAAAAACTAGGGGTAATGAACTACGAAATGGAGTCGGCCACATTATTCACTATGTGTGCAGCTCTTGGCTTGCAAGCTGCCTGTGTTGCCGGTGTATTAGTTAACCGTACTCGTCAAGAAATCCCTAACGTTGACCACGGTGAAATAGAAAGGAAATCAGTGGCTGTTGTGTTAGAAGCCGCTAAAGTGTTACTTGGTTAGTATTTATTTATAAGTAAATTGATATGTAAAAGCACAGCTTATTAACTGTGCTTTTTTGACTCTATTTAAGCGCAGCGCTAATTACTTGTAGCTCTGGCAAATCAGTAAATCCCGATAATACCGCTTTCGATACGCCCGCTTGATTTTCGTGCCCTTTCGTTTCTAACAGTGTGATGCCTTTCACTGTCTCCTTATCAAAACTAAGGCCAGCTAAAAAGAACTGACTCAACGCGCTTTGTAGAGGCGATAAGCTTGGACTATAGGCTGCGTTTTCTGCATAACTGCCGTAAAAATCTCCATTATTAAATGTACTTACTTTTACCGCACTAAAATTTTGGCTGTACGGTACATACGCATTTAACGCAAAGCCAGCAAAAGTCTCTTCAATCTGTTCATCATCAAAAACCGCACACTGAGGTTTTGGATTAAACAAGCTAAATTCGTTACCTAAATCGGTTGGTCCAAACGAATGAGGTAATAGCTCTGCTAATTTAAAATGTTGACTTGGAAGTAAAATATCAAATTCTTTCGCGTCGGCTAATTCGTTCATAAATTGGCGACAGTAACCACACGGAGCATCGCTTATAGCAATTTTAAGGATTTTTTTAGCGCCATTTAACCAAGCGTTATTAATGGCAGACTGTTCTGCATGAACAACTAAACTCAACGCTTGGTGAGCAAACTCTACATTAGCGCCAAAATAAAAACTGATTTGTTGCTGCTCATCCATGGCTTTGACAATTGCACCCACATGAAAATGTGATACTGGAGCCACCGAAAACTCAGACGCTAAAGGTACTAAACCTTGTAACAATGAATCGACTGAAACATTAAACTCTTTGCAAAGCTGTTCAATGTTGTTTGCGTTTAATATGCCGCGTTGCGACTTTAATTGGCTACGTAAAGACGCTGTTTGCGCTACGTTTAAAGAAATGTGTGTATTAATAAGTGCTGTGTCTTGTTGCACAGTAAAAGTTGATGAAGCCATAAGGTTTTTTAATTATTCAATGGCTAAGTAGTTTAAAAGGTTAAGACCCAAATTGCTAGGGCCTGTTGACCTTTCAGGATTAAAATTTGTTCTAACTAGGGACGATTTGATCGTGGCGCGAGGTTTGTAACCTAGTGGGCTAAGTAAAGACCGAGCAAAGCTTCCGCGTCCTGCTCACGCCCCTTACCTACATCCATGTAGGCAACAAAGAGTTAATCGTCCCTAGGACGAACCTTCTGGCAGCGCGTGTTTGGTATTCATGCTGCGTTATCGCCTATTTATGGGGAATAACCACACTACATAGGCTCTGCCTTGCCTAAGTACCAAACACACTGCTGCAAATTTAACCTCGAAAGATAAACAGGCCCTCGGTTATTAAACACAAAAAAAGGGAACACAGCGTGTTCCCTTGCTAAATAATAAACGTTAATGATTAACCAGTATTACGCATACCTGCAGCAATACCTGTCATAGTGATCATTAATGCATTATCGATGTCACCTTCGTTATGCTCCTCGTTAGAACGAGCACGGCGAAGCAACTCAACCTGCAATACATTGAGCGGATCGGTGTACGGATTTCGTAAACTAATCGACTCTTTGATCCAAGGCTGACCGGCAAGTAAGCTTTTTTGTGGACTTAATGACTGCACAAGCTCAATGGCTTCTTCAAGCTCTTTTCGCAAAGTTACACCCAATGGCTTGTACATGTCTTCCACCAGCGCATTATCATAATGCTCACTCAACCAGCTATCGGCTTTACTGAATACCATTTCGAGCATTTCTAAACGGGCTCTAAAAAATGGCCAATTGAGGCTCATTTCGTTTAGTGTTTCTAAGCCATATTGATCTAGTGCCTTTTTTAAGCCTGTTAACGCACCTAACCAAGCAGGCAACATTAACCGGTTTTGACTCCATGCAAAAATCCACGGAATAGCACGTAAACTTTCAACGCCCCCGTTGGGGTTGCGTTTTGCAGGGCGAGAACCAAGAGGAAGTTTAGAGAGCTCCAACTCTGGCGTTGCCATTCTAAAGTAAGGAACAAAATTCTCATCATGGCGAACAACATTGCGATAATGCTCACACGACTGCTCACTAATAAGCTTCATGACTTCGCGCCATTGTGGCTTAGGCTCTGGCGGTGGTAATAAGTTACTTTGCAGTACAGCGCCTGCATATATATTTAAGCTTTGTAGTGCAACATCTGGCAAACCAAATTTAAAGCGTATCATTTCGCCTTGCTCTGTTACCCGTAAGCCACCTTTAAGTGAGCCTGGCGGTTGCGAATGCAATGCTTGCGCAGCCGGTGCACCACCGCGACCAACGGTTCCTCCTCGGCCGTGAAACAACACAAGCTCAATGCCACGCTCATCGGCAAGTTGCACTAGTTTGTCCATGGCTTCGTATTGAGCCCATCCGGCAGCCATCATACCGGCATCTTTTGCCGAATCGGAATAACCGATCATTACATTTTGCGTATTTTGAATATGGCCGCGGTACCACACATTATCGAGTAATGTGGTGATCACGTCGCTACCGTTATTTAAATCGTCTAATGTTTCAAATAATGGGGCAACCGGCAACTCAAAACTACAGCCACTTTCTTTAAGAAGAAGCTGAACAGCTAAAATATCGGATGCAGTGCGTGCCATTGAAATAATATACAAACCAAATGTTTTTTCATCTTGCTGTGCGATTACATCGAAGGTGTCGAGCACTTCTTGTACATCAGGGCTTGGTTGCCAATGCTTGGGAATAAGCGGACGACGCGAATTAAGCTCTGCTAATAAAAAGGCTTGCTTATCTTGCTCTTGCCACTGGTTGTAATCCCCTAGCCCTAAATAACGCGTAAGTTCAGAAAAAACGTCGCTGTGGCGCGATGAGTCTTGGCGCACATCTAATTTTGCCAAACGCAGGCCAAAGCTGTTTAAACGATGCATTAAATCAAGCAGTAACCCGTCAGCAACGACTTTCATGTTACATTTTAATAAAGAACGATAACACACCTCAATTGGGTGTTTGAGTTGGTTAATATCAGTCACAAGGTCTTGTGCATCAGTGCGTTTGTGTTTAATTTTTGCACCTAAATGTGCCACTGTTTCAGACACTTCGCCTTTAAGCTTTTTGAGCACTGTGCGGTAGGGTTCAAAGTCTTGGCCAGCTAACTCAATAAGCTCTTCGCTAGCATCAGACATAGATAACTCAGCGCATAACGTATCAATATCTCGGCCATATAAATCGAGCGCCATCCAACGACCATGGTCAAGTACTTGTGAAGTAACCTGCGCAGTAACAAATGGATTACCGTCGCGATCTCCCCCCATCCAAGATGTGAATTCAATAGGGCTGTAATCAATGGGCAGCTCTAAACTAAGCTGCTCTTTTGCGTGTTCCGAAAACTCACGTAAAAACCGAGGTACTGCATGCCACAGGCTATTTTCTATAACTGCATAGCCCCATTTAGCTTCATCTACAGGCGTTGGGCGCGAGCGGCGAATATCGTCGGTATGCCACGCTTGGCTTATTAGCTGGGCAATTCTATTTAAAATAGCTTCGCGCTCATGTTCCAAGTTATCTTTTCGTTCCAGCGATGCTAAACAGTCGCTCAACTCTACGTGCTTATTGATGATTGTACGACGAGTAACCTCAGTGGGGTGAGCAGTTAATACTAAATTAATGTGGAGTTTTGAGAGTGTGTCAGCAAGGTGGTTCGAATCTAGCTGACCTTCTTGTGCTTTAGCGGCTAACGTTTTTAATGTTTGAGTGAGAGGGTTTTGCTGGCCAAGACCAGCGTCATTAAAACGCGATACAGTATGAAACTGCTCTGCCACATTGGCTAAATTTAAAAAATGATTAAATGAACGGGCAACCGGTAAAAGCTCTTCATCACTTAGCGAATGTAATACTTCAATTAACGCCTTGCGATCGTCTTCATTACCACTGCGAGAGGATTTTGATAAAGCGCGAATTTCTTCTACTTTATCTAAAATTGCTTGGCCTTGGGCATCTTTTATAGTTTGACCTAATAATTGTCCAAGTAGGCCTACATTACCTCGCAGGGCGGCATATTGTTCACTCATTTCTCAGTCTCCTTTGTTTCATGGAAGACTATTAATATCATTAAGAGCACATATTTAATAGATCCATTTGCAATGTCATGTCGTAAAAAAGTATAGATAAAATAATCACAAAGCATCGATATGATCATTTTCTACGACGGCAACTGCCCCCTTTGTAGCACCGAAATGCAGCAGCTAAAGCAAGCCGACAAGCACAATCTCATCACGCTTGAAGACTTAAATGCAAACGACTTTAACCATCGTTATGCTCATGTGAATAAAACTCAAGCACTTACTTACTTGCAAGCGCAATTAGACACTGGTGAGATGATTTATGGGCTAGATGTAACGTACCAGTCTTGGAAAACAGTTGGTAAACACAGGTGGCTGAAACTACTTCGCCTACCCGTTATTCGAATTTTTGCAGATTGGGGGTATGTTTTTTTTGCAAAGCATAGGCACTCTATTAGCCAGTTTTTAATGCCTAACACCCAATGCAATAACGGCCAGTGCGCCATAAAGTCAAAAGGTAAAAAATGAAAACTATCATCCTTTTTGGTGCTAGTAGCGCGATAGCTAAAGCCTACGTAAAGCACCTTCAAAACCAAGCAACTAAATTTAACATTGTATGTGTAAGCTCAAGCAACACAGTTTCACAAAATAGTGACAACATTAGTTATTATAATACTGACTACTCTGCGGATAGCTTATCTGGATTGACTCAGCATTTAAAAGATGAACAAGCAGACATACACCAAGTAATTATGTTTAACGGTAAGTTACATAACACCGAACACATGCCAGAAAAAAAGCTTGAGGACATCAACGCTGATTATTTTAACTTGTTGCTAAACGCTAATACCCTCACCCCATTGCTTTGTTTGCAAAGCGTTTTACCTTTAATTAATCATAAAACGCATTGTACAATAACAGCCCTCAGTGCACGTGTGGGAAGTATCAACGATAACAAAATGGGGGGCTGGTACACTTACCGTGCATCTAAATCAGCCCTAAATATGCTATTTAAAACTGCCGCAGTAGAGCTCGCTCGTCGTGCAAAGAACACCAAACTTGTGCTGTTCCATCCCGGTACAACCGATACCGAGCTGTCTAAGCCATTTCAAAAAAATGTACCCGAAGGCAAGTTGTTTACACCCGAATTTGTAGCACACCAACTTTTTGACTTAACAAATAACAACCCTCATTTAGAATTAAATGGCGAGCCGGCCTACTTAGATTGGCAAGGCTCAACTATACCGTGGTAAGGATTTAAAATGCATTTTACTAAAGCGCGCATCGACGCACTTGAAAAACGTACTCGTACACATTTAATAAACTCGTTATCTGGGTTTAAAAGTGCAAACTTAATAGGCACACAAGACCTACTAGGCAACACTAATTTATCGATTGTCAGTTCGGTTATTCATTTAGGGGCTCATCCTCCTCTGGTTGGCATGATAATGCGACCACACAGTGTACCGCGCCACACGTTTGAAAATATATTACAAACAGGTGTTTACACTATTAATCAGGTTAATAAAGCCATTTATAAACAAGCTCATCAAACCTCAGCACGCTACGATAAAGACGAATCTGAATTTGACGCAACGGGGCTTACTCCTGAGTATTTAAATGAGTTTTTAGCCCCTTTTGTTGAAGAAAGCCGATTAAAATACTCTGTTAAATTTGTTGAAAGCAAACATCTTGAAATAAATGGTACTGAACTGGTGATCGGTGAAATTGTAGACGTGTATTTAGATGAAACCGCTTTGCAAAGCGATGGCTTTCTTGATTTACAAGCCATTGATACTGTAGCTGTGACGGGCCTTGACAGCTACCACACAGCCAATAAATTAACGCGCCTTCCCTACGCAAAAAAATAACATCAAGGGGTGTATTTCACCCCTTTTTATTTTAACAACCACCCAACCTAACTCATTCCAAGCAATCTTTAAATACTTAACCATGCTACTAGTCGCATAACATTGAATTTAGAATAGGCATTGCTCACAATGGCTAAAATTCCAAGGAGAAGCCTAATGAGCACAATCGGTATTGGCACACAAACCCCAGAACAAGCATTAGCCAGCTTAAATAATATGACCCAATCGTTAACGCCTATTCAGGCTGACGAACACCTTGAACGTATAGCAAAAGCACAAGCTTATATGGCGGCTAACAACATCGATGCCATATACTTAAATGCAGGCACTAACCTGACCTACTTTACAGGCATGAAGTGGTACGCCAGTGAGCGAATGGTTGGCGCAATTTTACCTGCGATTGGTGAAGTACAATACATAGCCCCGTATTTTGAAATTGGTACCCTTAATGGCTTTAAAGTGGTTGAAGGACCAATACACGGCTGGCAAGAGCACGAAAATCCTTATGCGCTATTTGTTAGCGTATTGAAGCAACTCAATATTAGTAACGACGCCACCATCGGCATTGATGAAAGTGCGCAGTTTTTTATATTCGATGGTATTAACAAAGCACAAAAAAGCTTAAATATAATTAATGCGCAAAGCGTTTCTGCACATTGCAGAATGCATAAATCGGTAAACGAATTAGCGCTTATGCAATGTGCAATGGACATGACCTTAGCTGTGCACCAAGCAACCGCCAGTATGCTTTACGAAGGTATTACCACCACAGAAGTAGAAGCTTTTATTAAAAAAGCGCATCAAAAGGTAGGTGCACCAGGTAACTATTTTTGCATTGTATTGTTTGGTGTTGCTACGTCATTTCCACATGGTGTTAAAGATGCGCAAGTACTTAAAAAAGGCGATATGGTATTAATAGATACCGGCTGCAAAGTACACGACTACCTTTCAGACATAACCCGCACGTATGTATTTGGTGAGCCCACTATGCGCCAGCGCATGTTTTGGGATCATGAAAAAGCAGCGCAACTCGCCGCATTTAACGCCGCTAACATTGGTACTACTTGCGAAGATGTTGACGCAGGGGCCCGTAACTATTTAGCGGCTCAAGGATTGGGGCCACAGTATCAAACACCCGGCTGCCCGCATCGTACGGGCCATGGAATTGGCTTAGATATTCACGAATGGCCTTATTTAGTAGGTGGAAACAAAACTCCACTTGCATCGGGCATGTGTTTTAGTAACGAGCCAATGCTAGTTATACCCGATGAGTTTGGGGTGCGTTTAGAGGATCACTTTTATATGACCGACAGTGGCCCACATTGGTTTACACAACCAAGTTATAGTATCGACGACCCGTTTGGGCTTAATGCTTAAACCCTTTATAAAGAGCAGCAATTAGCTGCTCTTTTTAGTTTAAGGATTGATAATGCATACTTCATCCCAATATCCCTGTCATACCAAAGCAATCCGCAAAAGGATGAATATGAAAAACTTTAAAATTGATATCGTGTCAGACGTAATGTGCCCATGGTGCGTGGTAGGTTATAAAAACCTAGAGACAGCGCTTGGCCAACTCAAAGGTGAAATGAGTGCAGATATTACATGGCATCCTTTTGAGCTAAATCCAGATATGCCAGTTGAGGGTCAAGACTTAAACGAACATTTAATGCAAAAGTACAACCTAACTGAAGAGCAAGGCGATGAAAATCGTAAAAACATGTTCGAAGCAGGAAAACGTGCTGGGTTCACGTTTAACTTTGATGGTAAACGTATCATGATCAACAGCTTTGATTTGCACCGTTTATTAATGTGGGCACGTGAAGAAGATAAACAAACACAGCTTAAACTCGCCTTCTTTGAGGCACACTTCACTGATTTAAAATATTTAAATCAAGAAGACGCTCTGCTTGATGTAGTGCAAAGTGTTGGCCTTGATAAAGAAGAGGCCCGCAATATTTTACACTCAGACAAATACGTTCAAGCTGTACGCCAAGAGCAAAATAACTTTAAACAAATGGGTATTACCTCAGTGCCTACGTTTATCATAAACGATAAATATGCGCTCACTGGCGGACAACCAAGCGACTCATTCATTCAAGCACTTAAACAAATTAGTGAAGAAGAGGCTAAGCAAGAAGCTTAATGAGTTAGGCAAACAATAAAGGCTGCGCGTTGCAGCCTTTTTAATAACCCAATAAATTTACTTTAAGTACGATAAAGTACTTTAATAACATGCCAGCCAAATTTAGTTTTAACTAGGTGCGGCTCTAAAATAGCGCCATTAAAGGCTATTTTGTCAAACTGCGGGACCATCTGTCCGCGTCTAAATTCACCTAAATCACCGCCTTTTTTACCCGATGGGCACGACGAATATTTTTTAGCTAAGGTTTGAAACTTTGCACCTTTACCTAATTGCTTAATAATGTCTTCTGCTATTTCTTTGTGTTTAACCAATATGTGGAGTGCGTGCGCTGTACTTGCCATTTCAAAGTCCTGATAATTTAAAACGCGGCGATTTTAGCACAGCTCCAGTTTGAGGGCATCTAATTGGCTTTATAAATAGTGAAGCTCGTCACTTTTAGAAGGGATACGGCAATACTCATATTTGCCAAATAAGATATAACGGTTTAGAGCAATTTTATCGTACAGCCAATTATTAAAGGTGTTAGGTAAAACACTAAAAATAGTTGCTAGTTTGTAAGGGTAACCAAGCTGCTTTACTACTTCAAAAAAAGCATGGCTTTGCGTGAATACTTTGCCGTTTTGTAAGTACACCATCGAGGCGTATTGTGTAGTTGAAAAGCCAAAGTGAGTTAATAGCAACTCACCTTTTGGAGATTGCACGCTGCATAGTTTAAAAATGGCATTGGTATCGTTACTAATTATAAAATTACACCACGCACTACATAATTTACATTGTGAGTCGAATAATATAATTTTTCGATTACGCATTAGTGTGGCTGTATTTTCACTCATTTATTTTCCTTAAGCGGTTACTGCTGAACCGGCTTTTTTTGTAACTTACGTTGCAATGTGCGTCTATGCATATTTAATTGCCTAGCTGTGACCGATATATTGCCATTATTACTGTGAAGCACTTGCTGAATATGCTCCCATTCTAAGCGCTCAGGCGACATAACGGCATCATCGATACTCGTTTGAAGTTCACTTGTTTCGTTATTGAGTGCTTTTAATAATGTTGCCATATCAATAGGTTTAGTTAAATAATCGTTTGCCCCTAAGCGCATTGCTTCAACCGCAGTGGCAATGCTAGCAAACCCAGTTAGTAAGACTATATGTGTATTTTCTAATAAGTTGCGCAGTGGCTTTATAAGCATTAAGCCATTGTCGTCTCCAAGTTTCATGTCCAGTAAAATTGAGTCGGGTACTAATTGGCGCGCACGCAATAATGCGTCGCTTTGGTTATGCGCAACATCACAAGTGAAACCTTGCTTAGTTAAACGCCTAGCAAGCGTACTGGCTAAATTTATATCATCTTCAATTATCAGTAACTTCATTATGCTGTTTGCTCGCTATTAATAATGGCTAACTTAACCTTTGCTACGGCACCGCCTTCTTTATGGTTAAATAACGTTAACGAGCCATTTAGACGCTCAAACGTGACGTTAGATAACAATACAGCTAACCCCATGCCTTGCTCACTAGGCATCACTTGCCCGCCTAGCTCCGCTAATTGTGAATCGGTAAAACCATTACCAAAATCACGAATTAATAAGTATATGTGGTTTTCTTGTGGGCTAAGCTCCCAACTTAATTCAAGCTTTGTTTTACCTTGCTTTTGATTTGCAATAGCCGCATTTTGCAACAAATTTAATATAGCCGGTAACAACATTGCGTCACTTAAAAGCACGGCGGTAATTGAGGAAGCAGCCCATTCTATGTGTTGATCTGGGTATTGTAATACAAAGGTATCGCTGATGGCTGTTTGTAACTGCGTTATGGTTATTTGATCTTTAGCATTTTTAACCCTTATTTGCTCTGAAAGCGCTCTAAAACTATTAAGTTGCTCACGGCATTGTATAAGAGGGAGTTGCATTTGCTTAACAATGGCATTGTCAGGTTGATCTTCTAATAACTCTTCAAACAGTAATTGTAAGTTAGCTATCGGTGTTGCTAACTGATGAGTTATTTGTGCTGCTGCGCCATCAAGTGTAACTAACTGCTCATTTCGTAATTGTTTTTCTCTTGCTTTGGCAATAATGCGTTCGCGTTCTTTTAGCGTGCGGCTCATGGCCCCTATTACGAGCGCTATTACACTGGTACTTAAAACGAAGTTAACCCACATGCCAATAAAATGGCCGCTCATGTTCATTTGATGCATACTGTGATCGGGCATATTTATTAATAAAAAGCTGTATGCAGCAATGGCAAGTAACGCAATATAAGCTAAGCCTTTTTCACGCAATGTGACCGCTGCTATCATAATGGGTAGCAGCAATAAAGACACAAAGGCATTGGTAGCTCCGCCACTTAAAGAAAGCAAAATAGTTAAAAATAAAACGTCAGCAGTGAGTTGCATCAACATAACTGAGGGCTTAGCGTGGCTAACGTGCCGGTAGGCAAATAGACTGATTAGTTGAAATACCGCCTCTAAAGCAATGACACCAAGTAATGGCAGTAACGCTAGCTGGTAATCAAGCAAAAAATAGACACTTAATACAGCGACTAATTGTACCGCAATGGCGCCGCTTCGTAACATAAGTAAACGGCTGATAGTGGGATCGGTTTGCATTAACAAAACAATGATTTTCCAATTTAATATACAAAAATGAACTGTGGTAGAACTTTACTCATCGTCCATTGAAATTGTAAAAACAGCGCAGGGTGTGCCTTGATGAAACACCATTTGCCATTGCTGTGCGCTATTTTTACGCCATAACGACATGCGAAGTGAATAATTAAATTCGGCACGGGCCGAGCGTCTATACGCTGCTTGATAACTTATTTGCGCCACATCAACGCTCAACATTCGGCCTTTAAAATGCTGATTATAAAACTGCGGCACCACTTCAGTGGGTAGGCGAGTGAGTACTTGGTATTTATTAAATGACGTGCCATTAGCAGCAATTTCGATAAACTCATCGTCGAGTAAAGCATCGAGTGCACGTTCTGATTGGCGAACTTCAGGCTCAAGTAATTGACGCTCAGCCTCAATTAAATGATTAAACAACGACGCTTTAATTTTGCTGCTCATGTGCTTCCCTATTGCTTGTAAATTTGCCCTGCTTTCATGACAAATTGCACGTTTTTAAGTACGCTTATGTCTTCAAGTGGCGAGCCATTTACGCTGATAATATCTGCTTGTTTACCAACACTCAAGTCGCCTAACTGATGGCTTTGTCCTAACAATTTAGCAGCATACACCGTGGCTGACTTTATTGCATGCGCTTCACTCATTCCATTATCAACCATTAAACTAAATTCGTTTGCATTAAGACCATGACGAGATACGCCCGAGTCGGTACCAAAGGCAATATTGACCTTATTTTTAAGCGCTAATTTAAACGATGCTTGCATTTTAGGCGTTACTTCTCGCACTTTATTGGCAATTGCCGCTGGCATATTAGGATTAGTAAGTACCTCTTCACTTACCGTAGCACCAGCAAGCAATGTGGGAACTAAATAGGCCTGCGTTTTGTTGAATAAATCAACTGTTTTTTTATCTAAATAAGAACCATGTTCTATTGAATCAACCCCAGCTCTAAGCGCTGCTTTTATACCTTCTGTTCCGTGGGCATGCGCTGTTACCTTGCGTCCTAAGTGATGAGCCGTATCTACAATAGCAGCCAGCTCATCATCAGTGAGTTGTTGATTCACTCCCGCTGCGGTATTACTCAACACACCACCCGTTGCAGTAATTTTAATTACATCAGCACCGCTTTTAATAACTTCTCTCACTGCACGGCGGCAATCGTCAGCGCCATTACAAATACCTAATGTCGTTTTAAAAACATCAGTTATGTCCTTTCTGTAGCCATGCATATCAGCATGACCGCCGCTTGGGGATATTGTATTACCCGCCGCAAAAATACGAGGACCGGCAATATCTTGTCGCTCAATAGCGCGTTTTAGCGGAAAAATAACTTGGTAATCGCTGCCTAAGTCACGCACCGACGTAAAGCCCGCATCAAGCGTACGTTCTAAATATTTAATAGAACGCAGCGCGTAATCGGCCTCATATTCTGTAGCCCAACGGTGAGGGTTTGCTTTAGCATCACGTTCAAAAGTTACATGCACATGCATGTCAATCAAACCAGGCATAACAAACTGATTTTTTAAATTAATTATGTCAGCATCGGGTAAATTAAGTGCTGACTTTGATATATAACCATCTTTAATTGACACTATTTTGTCATGGGTAACAACCAAGGTTTGTTCTTTTTTTAGCGCTTGCTCAGGTGCAACAAGTAAACTACCCGCGTAAATAATTTTAGAGTGTGCTGCGCTTACATTATTAGCGTACATTGCCAATACAATTGACAATAATGTTATGAGTGCTGTTTTCATAGATGCTCCTTTTTTATACTAGCTTTACCTTAAAAAACCTTTAATAGCGAATATTTACGATACAAAGCACGCTATAAACTAGTCTTATAAGTTGATTTTTGGTATAACTTGCCGGTAATAAATTGAAGTTATACCACCTTAAGAGAACACACTATGCCATACGCACATATCACTGGTTGGGGCAAATGCATACCACCAGCAAGTATTAGCAACGATGAAATTAGCGAAATAGTTGATACCACCGACGAGTGGATCACCACGCGTACTGGCATCAAATCTCGCCGTGTAAGCCATGTAAGTACAGCAGAGCTGGCAACCATTGCTGCAAAACACGCGCTTGCTTGCGCAGGTGTTGACGCAAAAGAGATTGATCTTGTCATACTTGCAACTTGTACGCCTTCAACAGTTGTTGCAAATACCGCATCGCAAGTGCAAAAAAATATTGGCGCAACAGGCGCAGCTGCTATGGATACAAATGCTGCGTGCTCTGGCTTTTTATATGCATTACAAGCTGCTACTGCGCAAATTCAAGCTGGAATGATCAAAAAAGCGGTTGTTATTGCTGCTGAGCGAATGACTTGGTACGTAAACTGGGCGCGCCGCGACAGTGCCGTGCTATTTGGTGATGGCGCTGGTGCCGTTGTACTAGAAGCGGCAGAAACACCCGCAGGTTTACTTGGCACTAAAACAGGGTGTGATAGTGAAGACCGCGACATTCTTCATATCACTAACTTTGGTAGTGATTTAAACAAATATGAGCCCATTGGTCCGTCTGATCTGTTATTTGAAGGGCGCGAAATATTTAAACGTGCCGTAAAAGGAATGAGTGAAGCCTGTGACGACGTGCTCGAACAAGCTAATTTAAGCCTAGACGACATAAACGTACTGGTACCACATCAAGCTAACTTACGCATTATTCAAGCAATTCAGCACCGTTTAAAAGTGCCTGATGAAAAAGTAATGGTTAACATTGCAGATTATGGCAACACATCAGCTGCCACTATTGCAATTGCGCTATGTGAAGCGGTTGAACAAGGGTTGATAAAGCCTCATTCAAACATTATGTCTGCTGCATTTGGTGCTGGTTTAACATGGGCTGCAAGTTATATAAAATGGGGTGAACGTGTGACCCCAATTCGCGTTAGTGACGCACAATTAACGCCTTGCACTCAAACAGGTTTAGAGTTAGTTGCCCCGGCTGTTAAAGCATGTAAAGACGCTGAATAAACTCGCTCTGAAAACATAGAATTAAAACGCACTTTTTAGTGCGTTTTTTATTTAAGGTAGATACATTTATGGAGCTTTTAGGTATTCATCACACTGCGATTATTTGCAGTGATTATGCTCGATCTAAACATTTTTACAGTGAAATTTTAAAACTTAATATTGTTAACGAGCATTACAGGGCTGAGCGTAATTCGTATAAGTTAGACTTAGCTATGCCTGATGGAAGCCAAGTTGAGTTATTTTCGTTTGAAGGTGCACCATCAAGGCCTAGTTACCCCGAAGCACAAGGCTTACGCCATTTAGCATTTAAAGTTAACAATGTAACTAAAGCAAAAGAATATTTAGAAAGTAAAAGTGTGGCTGTGGAAGAAATTAGAATTGATGAAATTACAGGTAAAAAGTTTACTTTTTTTGCCGACCCTGATGATTTGCCGCTAGAGCTATATGAAGTTTAAGCTTCATATAGCGCTAATGTTTCACGGTTAATTAATGATTAAAGCGGTTTTGTAAATAGTTAAACACGGCTCTAATACCAAGCGCTTCACCGCCTGCTGGGCGACCTGGTAACGAACGTAGGTTCCACGCCATTACATCAAAATGTACCCAAGGTGTGGTTGGCTCTACAAACTCTTTTAAGTAAAGCGCAGCAGTAATTGCGCCACCAAATGGCGTACTTGAACAGTTAGCCATATCTGCAACGTCACTTTTCAAAAATCCGCGGTACTGCTCAAACAAGGGTAATTGCCAAACAGGGTCGTTCACACTTAAGCCCGCATCAATTATACCGTTAGCTACATCACGCTCTGTAGAAAAGAAACCAGGTAGCTCAGTACCTAACGCTACACGACATGCCCCTGTTAATGTTGCAAAATCAATAATAAGTTCTGGATTATCATTTTGTGCTTCACTTAGCGCATCACACAAAACCAAACGCCCTTCAGCATCCGTGTTATCAATTTCCACCATAATACCCTTGCGCGTTTTTATTACATCACCTGGGCGAAATGCATTTCGTGATACCGCATTTTCAACTGCGGGTACTAACACACGTAAACGAACAGGCAATTTAGCCGCCATGATTAACTGTGCTAATGCAATTACGTGCGCTGCACCGCCCATGTCTTTTTTCATGTTGCGCATACCAGAGCTTGGCTTTAAATCGAGCCCGCCAGAGTCAAAGCACACCCCTTTACCAACAAGCGTTATGAGTGGTGCATCATCGGCCCCCCACTTCAAATCAAGTAAGCGCGGTTTATTTTCACTAGCACGGCCTACCATATGGATTGTTGGATAGTTTTGCTCTAACAGTTCATCACCAACCCATTGTGAAAACTCTCCACCGTGAGATGAAGCTAAATCTTCCATCACTTGCGATAAATGTTGCGGCATCATATCAACCGCCGGTGTATTGACTAAATCACGCGCTAAAAAAATAGCATCGGCTTGTTGTTTAATTCGTGTGTATAAAAGCTCGTTTTCAATACACAGCTGTGCTTTTACCGTCGGTTTTTCTTTGTATTCACTAAATTCGTATCCGCCAAGAACAAAGCCTAAAGCAACTTGCTCTGTAAACGTGTCATCACCTTGAATTTGATAACTACCTGCAGGTAACGCATTAGCTAAATTGCCCGCAGCCCAAAAGTCATCTGCGCTTTGCATTAAGCAAATTACTTGGTTTAGCTGCCCTGAGTCAGGATCTGGAATTAACGCTAAACCTTGCTTTTCAAAACCGGTATTGCTTAACCAATTTTGTATAAATAAAGGCTGCTTTGCTTGCCAATCAGAGAGTTCGCTTTTAAGAATAAATGATAAAGGGATACCAGAGGATGTATTGCGAAGTAATGCACTCATTAAATAGCTCATATATTATAAAAATGGTACTTGTGAGCATACCAATAAGCACTATTAAAAGGTATCGCTAATTAAAGGGTTTTTGTTGTTACTTTTTTAATATGTTTTTTTTAGTTGAATTTTGATTTGCTTGAACTATCTCGTTATCAAGTTCTTTTATTGATTTATTTATGCTAAACGAGCTGGGTAAAACATCAACTCCAACAAGGCGACCTAACTTAACGACGAGAGGGATAGTAAGTGGAGCAAAAGGAAGCACTGCAAATATACCTAAGCCTAAACCTTTCAGTATATCAACAAACTGCTCATTGGCGCGTTTAAGCTCTGCACTGTTTGTTTGCCCTTGTGTGTATCGCTTGTAAATAGAAAGCATTTCTTTGGTTTCTTGTTTTTCTTGAGCAAGTGCAATTTTAAGCGCCACCATAGCACGACGAAAACGAAGCTGCTGACGTCTTTTACTAATTTTTACTACACGCCAAGGAGCACGGTGGATAACTTTATATAATCGCATGTGTATATTTTCACACATGCTGATGGGTTAACAAAGAATAATTTACTTGATTATGACTATACTTTATCATTTGCACCAAACTAGTGCCCAAAAGAATAAACTATGCCTGATTTCACAACTCAAATTCCACAAAAACCTGAAAAACCAAAATCTGATGAATGTTGCGGCAGTGGCAATTGTTATTCATGTGTGTGGGACGAATATAGAGAAAAATTAGCAACATGGAAATTAACAAATTTGCAAACAAAAACAAAAAACAGGATGAAAGTTAAAAAACCAACCTCGAAAAGCCTCTCCTAACCTGCATTAATATTCCCAATTACCACTCAACCTGCACCCAAATGGTTACATGCAGCGCTAAAATGCACCACTTTTGGATTTTTTACCCAATTAAAGTTTTGTTATTTAATAGTTAATTAATAATTGCTCTTGTTGTTTTTTATGTATAGTCTGTATTCAGGAATTAACGGAAGCTGAGCATTTATGCTCTTTTGAATCGATATTTCAATCGGCTTAAACCACTCTGTTCGTTCCACAATTATGATTAAGGCGTGCTTTAAAGCACGACTAAAACAAAATTATTCTAACTGGGGAAATTTAGAATGAAATTAAAAAACAATGCGCTAAACCAAGCGATTAAATTTGCATTAGCCACAACCACCGCCGGATTATTCATCTCGGGCTCTGCAATAGCAGCAGATGAACAAAGCGAAGTTAAAGTTAATAAAAATGTAGAGAAAATCGCTGTAGTAGGTACGCGTTCAGCTCCACGTTCAATTGGTGACTCACCGGTACCTATTGATATATTGGTGGTGAAGAACTAGAAAAGTCAGGCAATACTGACATGCTAGAACTTCTAAAAGGCTCTGTTCCTTCTTTCAACGTTCATCAAAACCCGATTAGTGATGCAGCATCACTAGTTCGCCCTGCTAACCTTCGTGGTTTACCATCAGACAGCACTTTAATACTTTTAAACGGCAAACGTCGTCACCGTGCATCTGTAATCGCCTTTTTAGGTGGTGGTATTAACGATGGTGCACAAGGTTCAGATATTTCAGTTATTCCTAGCATTGCAATTAAACAAGTTGAAGTACTTCGTGACGGTGCAGCTGCTCAGTACGGATCTGACGCCATCGCAGGTGTAATGAACTTCCAATTAAAAGACGCTTCAGAAGGCGGTAAGTTCGAAGTTCGTAAAGGTCAATATTTTGAAGGCGACGGCGATACAACTCAAATTTCTGGTAACGTAGGTTTACCATTTACAGACAGTGGTTTTGCCAACTTAAGCTTCCAATATAAAACAGCAGATGCTACTAGTCGCTCAGTTCAACGCCCAGATGCGGCAGGTTTTGCAGCAGCAGGTGTACCTGAAGTCTCGTCTCTTGCTCAAGTTTGGGGTGCACCAGAAGTTGATGACGATATCTCACTTTTTGGTAATGTAGGCCTAGACCTAACAAACAACTCACAATTTTACATGTTTGGTAACTACTCGGAGCGCGATGTACGTGGTGGTTTTTACTACCGTAACCCGCATACTCGCTCTGGTGTATACTCAAACGATGATGGCGCAACACTTCTTGTTGCAGACTTAACTGACGACATGAGCGCCAACTGTCCTACTATTTCAATTACAGACGGTAATGTTTTAGACGACCCTGCTTACATTAACGGTGTAGCTAACAATCCAGATTGTTTTGCATTTAACGAAATGATCCCAGGTGGCTTTACACCAAACTTTGGTGGCAACATCACTGATACTTCTTTAACCATTGGTACTAAAGGTGAATTTACAGACGGCTTCATGAAAGACGTACTTTATGATTTAAGCGGTACTGTTGGCCTAAATGAATCTCGTTACTTTATTTACAACACAGTTAATGCGTCTTTAGGTCCAGATACACCACGTGACTTTAGCCCAGGTAAATATGAGCAGTTAGAGAAAAACTTTAACTTAGACCTATCTAAAGGCTATGATTTTGGTCTAGCTTACGATGTGAACGTAGCCGGTGGTTTAGAGTGGCATGAAGAAACATTTACAATCATCTCAGGTGATGAAGCATCATACACCGCGGGCCCATTAACAGCGCAAGGTTTTGGCATTGGTTCAAACGGTTTCCCTGGTTTTAAACCGTCGCAAGCGGGTGAATTTACACGCCGTAACTACGCAGCATTTGTAGACATTGAAGCACCATTTACAGAAGACTTCTTAATGGGCTTAGCGCTTCGCTTCGAAGACTATGACTCGTTTGGTAGCACAACAAACTACAAATTAATGGCTCAGTATCATGTAACTGAAGATCTAAATATACGTGGTTCAATCAGCACAGGTTTCCGTGCACCAACCGTTGGTCAAGCAAACGTTAGTAACGTTCAAACAAACCTAAGCGATGGTGTGCTAAGAGATTCTGCATTGTTACCACCAACAAACCCAGTTGCTGTTCAACTAGGTGGTACAGAGCTTGAGCCTGAAGAATCGCAAAGCTACACATTTGGTGCAGTTTATACACTTGGCGATTTGTTCCTAACAATTGATTACTACAACATTCAAGTTGAAGACCGTATCAGTCAATCTGAAAAAATTACGCTTAGCCAAGCAGATAAAGATACACTAACAGCTGCCGGCGTACCTAATGTTGAAGGCCTTGCGCAAGTTAGCTTTTTCACTAATGACTTTGATACAACAACTCAAGGTGTTGATGTTGTAGCTAACTACACAGCAGATATTTTAGGTGGCAGCTCTACATTTAGCCTTGCTTACAACTGGAATGAAACTGAAGTAACTAAATTCAGTGACATTACCGGTGAGTTTAAAGTTAAACGCTTAGAAGAAGACTTACCTAACCACCGTGCAACACTTACGTGGGCACAACAGTGGGAGTCAATTTCTGCATTTACTCGTCTTAACTACTATGGCGAATATCAAGGCGTTCACGTAGATTACGACGCAACAGCTAAAACAGCAGATGCATCTGTAACGCTTGATGCAGAAATTACGTACTTTGTGAATGACTCAATCAGCTTCTCTGTAGGTGCACAAAACTTACTTGACCAAGATGCTGAAAAACTTGATTTTCAAGATGCGACTGGTATCCCAAATAATAACTGGGGTGGTAAATACTACGAAACATCTCCTTACGGTATTAACGGTGGTTTCTACTACGCTAAGGCCACGTATACTTTCTAATTTTTAGAATGAAAGCACTAAGGCGAAATGTTAAGACATTTCGCCTTTTTTATTTTATAGTGAATAAAAAATAAAATGTTCTACTATGTTATTAGATAAAGCCAACAAACTACTCGAACAAAACAAGCTAAAAGAAGCAGAGTTTCATTACAAAACGCTACTTGCTAGTGAGCCTGAAAATGGCGAAGCCTTATTTGGTTTAGGTAAGATAGCACTAAGACTAGAAAAGTTTGATGCCGCAGTTTATTTACTACAAAAAGCCTGTGAACGTTTACCCCACATGTTAGAACCACTGCACGCGTTGACAGACGCTTTTAATGGTGTTAATTCACCACACGACGCACTTACCGTATTAGAATACGCAAAAAGCATAGCAAGCCATAACCCTGAGCCACATTATTACTTAGCACAGCATTATTTAACACATGGTAATTTAGATAAAGCGCACACCACATTTGCACATGCATTAAGCATGGGCTTGTACCCTGTTACGGCCTATATATTATTTGAATTAGTACAACTAGGTCGTTTTAATAAAGAACACAATTACATTAGTAATTTGCATCACTTATTAACTCAAACAAACAACCTACGCCTTAAAATGGTGTGTTATTACGCATTGGGCAAGAGCTACGATAAACTAGGTGATACAGATCAAGCTTTTAACTATTTTGAACTAGCAAATACGCTGCAATATAAATTAAGCCCATTTAAAACCAAAGAGCTCGACCCTTTTTATGATCAGATCATTAATTACAACACTCAAGATATATTAGCCTCACGTGAAAAAAACTTTTCTGGCACAATCACGCCTGTATTTATAATCGGCATGCCCAGAAGCGGGTCAACCCTACTTGAACAAATGCTTTCAAATCATAGTCAATGTTCAAGCCTAGGTGAAAACGCGAGTATTAGTAATAGTGTTGTTGCCTTTTTAGAACAACAAACCAAAACTCCGTATCCTCAGTGCTTAACCAATTTAACGCCTAGCCTAATTAATCAAGCTCGCAATATTTATATTGATACTCTTAAAGCAGCCAAACCGTTAAGGCCTATTGTTATTAATAAGCTACCAAGTAACTATCAATCTCTCGGACTGATTTACATGTTATTTCCTAACGCTAAGTTTATAAATTTAACACGTAACATTAACGCCACTGCATTCTCGGTATTTAGTAACTATTTTTCTGAAAACGAACCGTACTTTTGTTCTTTAACTGAGTTTAAGCACTACCATGGCTTATATGAAAAACTAATGACACATTGGAATACTTTAAAACTACCGGTGTTTAATTTAGCTTATGAAGACTTAGTAAATAACCCCGAAGACCAACTAAGTGCTCTTTTTGACTTTTTAGGCTGTAAATACGAGCAAAATTGCTTAACGTTTCACAAACAAAAAAGAGCCGTCACAACACTCAGCAAACAAGCTGTTCGTCAGCCAGTAAATACAAATGCCGTTAGTAAATGGGAGCGATACCAAGTCCCTCTGCTCAAACTAATCAACAAGGGTGACGCTTAAACCATTCAAGTAAATCGTTAAATTGCTCTTTTCGGGCTGTCGGATGAGTTAACATGTTTATGTGATCGTAATCTATGCGGTGTCCATGACGGCGACCATAAATGCGCATTTGTTGTATACCAGGGCCGGATTCATCAATAAACCTTTGAATATCAATTGGCTGTGCTAACGCTTTATCTTTAACCGCTGCAACATGCAGCGTAGGAGGTAAATGAAGTGTTTGCAATGCTTTTGCGTAATCAAAATTATCGTCTGAATCGATCCAAGGCCTTTTTTTAGCCCACTGCATGCTTTGATAATGAGACTTTTGGGTTTCATCGTCGCTGCCCCACTTTAAGCGCCTTGCAGGTAAATATCCGTGTTTTTTTGCAAGTAATGGCGCCATAAAATACCAAATAAAATTGGCCTGAAGTAGTTTTTTTGGATGATTGTTAAACAGAGAACGTTTTGAACCAAAATAAACACATGCTTTTACATCATCAATATAATGTGGAAAACGTGCGAAGACACTATTCATTAAAACGCCACCCCACGAATGCGCAACCCAGTAATCGGGTTTATGACCCTCAAGCTGCTCAATTTTATTTATAAACGCGGGAATATCTTCTAATATAGCCTCTGTTTGACCATACGCAGCAGATTTAGAAATGACGGGCTTACTTTCACCGCGCCCACGCAAATCAGCAACATAACAACGATAGCCGTGCTCAGCTAAAAATGGAGCAAGGCCTTTATTGCTATGCGTATAAAAAATTTTGCCATTTTCAACTGCACCATGCATAAAAAATACAATGGGACCATTTTGTTTTTCATCGAATATTTTGCGTAAATGCAGTGTTTGTTCAGCTGCTAAATTTATAGTTATTGAGTGTTGAGAGATGGTCACGCTTGTTCCTTATTATTACCCTAACTCATCGTACCAGTATTTTTAAGTATGCCAAAGTAATTGTCTGCACTTTAATTACCAGGATTTGTTACAATTAACTATTGATATAGATTGCCAAAATAAATCCATGACTAAAAATACGCCACGAGCAAAACTACACCCACGCAATCAGCATAATAGTGGTTACGATTTTGACTTACTAACACTTGCCCTGCCGGCTCTCTGCCCATATATAGTGAATACGCCTGCAGGTACTAAAAGTATTGACTTTGCAAATAATAAAGCAGTAAAAACACTCAACCAAGCACTACTAAAAGCGCACTATAATATTGAGTTTTGGGATATTCCAGAGCACAACTTATGCCCGCCAATACCTGGACGTGTAGACTACATCCATTACTTAGCCGATCTATTAAGCGAAGATAATCAGCAAACAATTCCTAGGGGTAAGCAGGTTAAAGTACTTGATATAGGCACTGGAGCAAATTTAGTTTACCCATTAACAGGAACAAGTGAATATAAGTGGCACTTTACTGGCTCAGATATAGACCCTATATCTATAAAAATAGCCAAGCAAATTGCGCAATTTAATGCCTTAAAAATAACGCTCAAGCTGCAAAAAAGCTCAGCTAATATTTTTAAAGGTGTTATCAACCAAAAAGATTTATACCACTTAACGCTCTGTAACCCACCTTTTCATGCCAGTGAGGAACAAGCAAACAAAGGCAGTGAGCGCAAATGGAAAAACCTAGGGAAATCGCCAAATAACACCCTTAACTTCGGCGGAAATAGTAACGAGCTCTGGTGTGAAGGTGGCGAAGTACAATTCATTACAACAATGATTACTGAAAGTGAAGAGTTTGCTGAACAGGTATTATGGTTTACGTCTTTAATCTCTAAAAAAGACTCACTTATTGCACTTGAAGCAAAACTAAAAAAATGCCCTATTGCCGAATATAAAATTATTGAAATGGCACATGGACAAAAAGTCAGTCGATTTATTGCATGGAGCTACTTTGACAAAGAAACGCGTGAACAAATTTGTAATGAACTTGATTAACTAAGAATAAGGAAAACTATGATAGATTTTCGTTCAGATACGGTCACCAAACCAACAAAAGAAATGCGTGATATCATGTACAGCGCACCAGTCGGTGATGATATATACGGCGATGATGAAAGTGTCAATAACTTAGAGTACTTCGCTATTACCCGTTTTAATTTTGAAGCCGCGCTTTTTTGCAGCTCTGGCACGCAGGCTAATTTACTTGCATTAATGGCACATTGTGAACGTGGGGACGAATATATTTGCGGGCAAAATGCGCATAATTATAAATTTGAAGGCGGTGGTGCAGCTGTTTTAGGCTCTATTCAACCACAACCTATTGAAAACGAACAAAACGGTTCCATTAACTTCAATAAAATAGCCGCAGCAATTAAACCAGACGATAGTCACTTTGCGAAAACTCGATTATTAAGCCTAGAAAATACCATTGGCGGCAAAGTACTTACCCTAGAATACCTAGCCCAAGCACAAGACTTTGTTAATGAACATAATTTAGCGCTGCATTTAGATGGCGCTCGCGCATTTAATGCATCTACTGAGTTGAAAGTTGATATTAAAGAAATAACCAAACATTTTGATTCTGTGTCTATTTGCCTATCTAAAGGGTTAGGTGCACCGGTTGGATCATTATTATTGGGGTCGTCAGCGTTAATAAACAAAGCTAGACGCTGGCGTAAAGTACTCGGTGGTGGAATGCGACAAGCCGGAATGCTCGCTGCTGCAGGGCAATATGCGCTTGAAAATAACGTAAACCGCCTAAAAGACGATCATGCTAATGCGCGCTACCTAGCTGAAAGTTTAAGTGCACTCAAAGGCTTTAACGTAGATATGAGTAATACGACCAATATGGTGTATGCCTCTTATGTAGAAGGTTTTGATATTGCAGATATAGCCCAGAAGCTAAAGCAGCAAGGTATCTTAATAAGCCCAAGCAAACAACTTAGGCTAGTAACGCATTTAGGGATAACACGAAAAGATATAGACACGTTTATTAACGTGTTATCGGCCCATGTTTAAAGCCGCTTTATAATGTTTGCGGCACACCGATACATAACGATCGTTGCCGCCAATTTCAACTTGATTACCATCGGCAATCGCATCACCATTTTCATCGGTACGTAATACGTGATTGGCTTTGCGCCCACAATGGCACACTGTTTTAAGCTCAATTAACTTATCAGCCCAAGCTAAAAGATATTGCGAACCGACAAACAACTCACCTCTAAAGTCGTTTCGTAAACCATAGCAAAGCACAGGAATACCTAACTCATCAACTACATCCGTTAACTGCATTACCTGCTCTTTGGATAAAAACTGACATTCATCAACTAATATACAATGGCGTTTTCTTTCACTATTAAGCGATTGAATCAATTCATATACATCTTTACTTGCATCAAATACATGTGCATCTGCTTGCAAACCTATTCGAGACGAAACCTTACCCACACCTGCTCTATTATCAATAGCAGCAGTGAGGATTACCGGCTCCATTCCTCGCTCTTTATAATTAAAAGCCGATTGTAATAAGGTGGTAGATTTTCCCGCATTCATTGCAGAATAGTAAAAGTATAATTGAGCCATGATGGTGCCAAGTTGCAAAAAGTGCGCTTATGCTACCCTAATATGCAATGAATACCAATTTCAAACGCTAAATAAGATTATGGTTTAAAGCATTAGTTTTCAGGCTGTTTTGCAGAATTTAAATAATTAATGTAGATAGGAGCGGTATCAAATTCACTAATCCATTGCCACATTTTATGGCTAAGCACCGGATGATTTTCATAGAATTGATGCGAAAAAACTAAATAACCAAAAGTGAACTCATATGGAGGGTATATCGCTGCTACATCAGTGTCGTTATGAGGGTAACTTGACGTTTTGGTTTTATCAACTTGGCAAATATCGATACTTGAATCTACTACGCCTTTATTAAGTAATTCAAATGCACTTTTTTTAGACACTGTTTCGTGAACAAAAAGAGGTTCTTTGTCTAAAATTGTGCCCAAGCCGTAGCCACTTGGCACTGCAATCGTAAATATTTTGGTGTTTAACTCATCACGCAGTTGCCATTGTGAGCGGAACTTATCACGACCTAACAAGCAACTACCAAACTTACTAATGGCAAACTGGGTGTTAGGTTTTGCATTTTCATTCATTGGGTAAACGGCTATTCGCTCTCTGCCTTTTCTAAAGCTTGCAATAACCGCATTTACTTTATTTGATTCAAGATCTTTCAAACATCTTCGCCAAGGTTTCCTTACAAACTCAATATCAACGCCATCAACCGCGTCGTCCAATAGCCGTAATACGTCTGCCGAAGCACCGGGCCTTTGAATCGGGATCTCTTGTCCTCCACCTAAAAACATCGGCGCAATTTCTTTGTCTTCATAGCAAAAAAGCAGCTCTTTACCAGCCGCGCTCGCGCTATTGAATGTCACGAGCGCTAAAAAAGTAAATATGTAAAATAGTGTAACAACTTGCATGGCTATTTTTTATTAGGGTGTTTTTTATAGTTTAACCCTTATGACATACGATACAAAGTTTATAGCAACACATTCACAGTAATCCTTCGTGTTGTAAAAGCCAACGCTTTCTTTCTAGTCCACCAGCGTACCCTGTAAGCGTTGCATTTGCGCCAATAACTCGATGGCAGGGTACGATAATACTAATCGGATTTTTACCGTTAGCTGCCCCCACCGCTCTTACCGCTTTTGGATTATTCAATGCGTGAGCAATATCACCATACGTATTAGTTTTACCGTAAGGGACATCTAAAAGTGCGTTCCATACACTTTTTTGAAATTCAGTCCCTTTAGTATCTAAGGGAACATCAAAAATTTTACGTTTTTTATTAAAATACTCATTTAATTGAAGCGCACAGCTCAATATCGGCTCATTAGTTACTTTAGTAAGAGGCACATGTGGGTAGGTTTCAAGCGGATAAAAGCCAACGTAACTCACCCCTTTTTCAGTTGCTTGAATTATTATATTGTCTATAGGACTTGATATGTATGTTTGAATAATCATGATAGTTGCTGCCAAAGTTGAAACGTTAAATATGAACGAAATGGAGTGCACTTTTCACTATTAAATGAATTCGTCGCAGCTTGTGCTTTTTTAATTCCTAAATCACCTTCAAGTAACACATCGGGTTGACTCTGCCCCCTTAACTTAGCGTAGTTTACTGTCCATGGGCCGATTCCTTTTAAATCAAGCCATAAATCTAAGTCGCTGTTGCCGGGATTATTAGTACAAAACAAGGCTAAATTATGCAGTGCGTTTTTGCGCGCCTGTGGCATTTTAAAAAAATCAAAATTGCTTTGTGCTACTTGTTCAGCACTCGGAAAATACGCATGCTTTAGGTCATTTTCTCCGAGTTCAGCAACGAGTTTAGTGACTAGGTTATGCGCTGCAGCTACGCTTACTTGCTGACCAAGCACCGCTCGAATACCTGCCTCAAAGTCTGACCAAATACCAGGCAGCCTTAGCCCAATACACAGTGGAAATGCTTCGTTTATGTTTTTACTTAAATGAGTTTCTATTAAATTAACATCAGCATCTAAATCTAGCACTCGACGTATATTATTAATAACAGATTGCAAATATTGTGTGTTGTCTATGTCTATTTTAACTTTAAAGTGGTGTTTATCTTTAATAAATTCAGCAGTGAAACTCCCCTTATACAGTACATTTGAAAACGTGCGACCATAGCTATTTTCTGAGACCCATTCAACAGGTTTAATTAAACGTTTTTCTATAAACGAGCGTAAAGTAAGCCAATTATAAGGCGGTCTAAAAGGCAGGATCAATTCAAGCGTTGAGCGTTTGACATTAGTAGTTTTACGCAGTGTTGAAGGGGCTATGTTGAGTTGCTTTAAAAATGCATCGTTAAAGCGTCGAGTACTTTTAAAGCCAGCTGAAAATGCAATCTCGGTCAGCGGTAAATTGGTTTCTTGAATTAGTTTTTTTGCAAAATGACACTGGTTAAAAATACGGTACTGCGTTACAGACAAGCCAAAATGTTGTTTAAATAACCGTCTTAAATATCGACTACTTACACCTAATCTTTCAGCTAGCTTCTCACAATCATGTTCATTGTGCTGATCAATGAGCTGCTTTGCCCTCAGAGCGGTTGTTTTAGTCCCTTGCCAAGCAGCACTTCCAGGTGCACTGTCAGGTCTACAGCGAATGCATGGCCTAAAACCGTCTTGTGCCGCATTATGAGCAAACTCATAATAAACAACATTTTTTTCAAGCGCAGTGGGAGCCGGACAAATAGGCCTGCAATAAATACCTGTACTTTTTACTGCAACATAGAAAAGACCATCAAAACGGTGATCGCGACTTTGACGTGCTTTTTGCCAGTAAGATGAAATCATAAACAGCTCTTTTAATAATTGACTGCGACAAAGTTTAAATAAATTTTAAACCATTGCTAGCCACAATCGGTACTCAACTATTTAGCGAAATCTATTAACTCTTGGCCCGTTAAACGATAAATAATCCATTCAGTTTGTGGTTTTGCACCTATACTGTCATAAAAATCTATAGCAGGCTTATTCCAATCCAACACAACCCACTCAAATCGGCCACAATTGTTGTTCAACGCCTTATTGGCTAAATGCTTCATAATAGCTTTACCTGCACCTTTACCACGACTATCTGGACTAACGTATAAGTCTTCAAGATATAACCCATTTTTACCTAACCAAGTCGAATAGTTGTAAAAATAAACCGCAAAACCAATTGGCTCATCGCCATCTAAACATATAATACTGTGCGCAGTGGCGCCTTCACTAAATAAAGTGTCTAAAATTGCTTGCTCATTTGTTTTTACAGCATCGGGTTCTTTTTCGTATATTGCGAGCTCAGTAATAAAATGTAGGATAGTATTTGCATCGCTTGGTTTAGCATCGCGAATTATAATCGACTGACTCATAGTGTTTTTCCTCTGGTGTACTTTGCTTTTATTAGATTAAAGTATATTTTTCATAAAATTAATTAAGTATTAAGCATCAATATATTTAAATAGTTAAAGCGTTATTTTGCCCTGTATTAATGGTTTAACTTAATTGCTGTATTTAATTGCTGAAATCTTTTGCTCGTGAGTACAGCTAATTATGTCTATAAAGCCTACCATACATGCTTTAACGGTGTAGCTACTTCATAACACCTATTTTACATCCCGTCAGAAGTACTTAACTATATTAACCTGATAATAATTAAAATTTTATTTAAACTGAAATCAAAAACACTGTATGTAAAGTAAGCAGCAATGCAAACTTAAATAAGAATCAAAACCAATAGTAACGCAATGATTTTTATAGAGAAAACCTTGCAATTAAATAGTTTTGTACTACACTGGCTACAATCAAAGAAAGTTATGGTGACTTATCATGAAAGGTAATCAAAAAGTAATCGACGCATTTAATGCACTCCTTGCCAATGAGTTAGCTGCAATCGATCAATATTTTATACACTCGCGCATGTACGACGATTGGGGATTGAATAAACTTTATGAGCGTCTTAATCATGAAATGGAAGAAGAAAAAGACCATGCAGACTGGTTGATCAAACGTATTTTATTTTTAGAAGGTGTACCTAACCTTACTAAGCGTCGTGATTTACTTATCGGTAACGATGTTAAGAGCATGATGCAAAATGATTTAACACTCGAACTAGAAGTGGTTGCCTGCGTAAAAGATGTTATTGCCATCTGTGAAGAGCAACAAGATTATCAATCTCGTGCAATACTTCAAAAGCTATTGTTTGACACAGAAGAAGATCACGTTTACTGGTTAGAACAACAACTTGGCTTAATTGCAAAAATTGGCTCAGAAAATTATCACCAATCTCAAATGGGTTAGCAGGGGCTAAATTTATGAAAGGCGATTTAGAGGTAATTAAAGCGTTAAACAACGTACTTGCTAACGAGCTTGTTGGCATCAATCAGTACTTTTTACACGCACGAATGTTTAAAGATTTTGGCTTTAGTAAACTTGATAAAGCCGATTATAAAGTGTCCATTCAGAAAATGAAAAACGCTGACCGTTTAATTGAACGTATTTTGTTTTTAGAAGGTTTACCAAACCTTCAAGACCTAGGTCGTTTACGTATAGGTGAGAACAGCGAAGAAATGATTGCAGCTAACATGAGCTTTGAACTCGACACCATAGACGAACTCCGCGCTGCCGTTAAACTAGCTGAAAGTAAAAAAGATTACATTAGCCGAGAAGCGCTCGACCACATTTTAAACGAGCAAGAAGAGCAAATGGATTGGTTAGAAACACAGCAGCAGCTTATTGAAAATGTAGGGATCGAAAATTACCTACAATCTCAACTTTAAACAGTTTTAGTTACAAAAAAAGCAGCTTAATAAAGCTGCTTTTTTTATAAATTTTTGAAATGTAATTAAGCTACTTGATCGGTAATATCTGCAATTTCGATAAGTTTACGATTAAGGATCTTTTTAGTACAACCACAACACTTACCACATTGGCTGCCCACTTTAAGCTCTTTAGTTAATTCACGCATGGTGGTTGCACCATCGTCAATTGTTTGCTCAATTTTTTTATCTGTCACACCGTGACAAAGACAAATATACATGAATACAAACCACTCTAATTACTTTTGATATGCTCATCTTAATCTAAATGGTAATAGTTATCAATAGTCATTCGAGCATTATTTGAATTTTATTGTTACTCTCATAACGCCGTTAAAATAACCATCAACATAAAAAGTGATTACTCAGTGAACAGCTAAAAGTGTTGCTTAAATCTGCCTGCTACACTGATTCAAACCATATATAAGTACTAAGTTTATTAGCTTGTCATTGAAAGAGGACGTCGAGTGTGAATTAACACCCTAGGAATTTGTTTTTAAATCAGCAGTGCTATGAAGCTATACGATATTTTTACAATAACAGCCTTTTGTATCTGCGACGAGTAAATCCGAATTAAACCCCGCAACTAAGTTATTAATTGCCGTTTCTACAAATCCGCTGCCCTGCGAGCAAGCTAACCCTTCCGATAATGGCCCTGCGTAAACAAACTCGCCATGCTTATCCATAATTATCGCGGCTGGTGTTGCTGGAATAACGTGCTGTAGCTTAGCTGAGTAAGGATGCTGAATGATGTTAAAGCCTTTTTCTTCTGCAAAGCGTTTAAGAGCGGTAATATGTGCTTTAGCCTGCTTTGTGCAACCACAGTTTTGTTCTAAAACAAGAATCAAAGACGCCTCGTGTGTTTGCGTATTCAAGCCTAGTTGGTTTTTAAAACTCAAAAACCAACCATTTTGCAATAAGATTTTGTCACTATCAAACGGCTTTAACTGTTCAGCTTGAAAGTAAACTAAGCCCGATATAACAAACCCTAGCCAAGCTAGAATTATAAGCTTTAAACAACGTGGGCTACTTAAATTTGGCAATTGATTGCTCAAGTACATCAATACTTACGTCAATTAACTGAACTTTGTCAGTAAGTTGCTTAACAATGTTGGAATCTTCGTACTGATTTTGGCGCATTTGGTCTGTGCTGTTAGCAATCTGTTCTGTATTGCCAGCTTGCTCCGAAACAACTTGTGCAACCGAGCTAGTACTACTCGACACCGCTTTTATTTGTTCACTCATTGCTGAAATATTCTCTTTCATTGCAGTGCTTATTTCAGTTAAATCAACAACAAAGCTCACGCACTGAGTCATTGACTGAGTAGATGTTTTACTATTTGTAACAAGGTCTTTAAGCGTCAAGCCAATTTTATCGGTAGTCGCTTTACTGTGATTCGCCAATGATCGTACTTCATCTGCTACAACAGCAAAGCCTCTACCGTGCTCGCCAGCCCTAGCTGCTTCAATAGCTGCATTAAGCGCCAGTAAATTTGTTTGCTCAGCAATTCCAGATATCTCGTTTAATAAGCTTGAGATAACATCACCAGCAGCAACGAGTTGATTAATTTGCTCTTCAGTGTGATTTAACAAATTTAGTAGTTCTCTACTTTTGCTGTCGGTCTGTAATACGTCATCTAAAGCGCCTTTAGCAGATTCTGTAATGCTATCGACTTGATGCTTTAACACTTCACTTTCTTGCTCAACTAATTTAAAACCATGCGCGACTTGAGCGCCTGAATTAGCTATATCATCTGTTTGCTGAGTACGCTGCTGTGCACCATTTGCTAGCCTATCGTGAACATGAATTAATTCACCCGAGTTGGTTTTAAGAGAATACGATTGAGTTTTAACTTGTTTAATAACGTCCGACAAGTAATCGAGTAAGGTGTTAAAACCTACAACAGCTTCACTTTGCGTGTAATCAGCTCTAAGAGATAATTTTATATGCTCAGAGTTTTCCATTATTTGCTCAGTTGCTGAACTAAGTGATGTTCCAGCCCGGCGCTCTCTCTCCAAGGTAATGGCTATATAACCAACAACAAGCACCTCAACTATTGCATATACTGCATGAATAATTACAGTGCTGAATACGAGTCTATCAGGGTCGAAAACATAAAACCCCGTGTTTTGCGTTTGTAAGTAGTAAAAAGACAGATGATGGACGGCTACAAACAAAATAGCTGTTATAAAAACGCGCCACTGGACAAAAACAATCAATATTGGCATTAATATAAAAATCTCAAAATGTACTTCAATTAAGCCAAACGCTTGTTGTATGTGTAAAAAAGAAAACATCATAATTGCTGCAGCAACTATGTGAGGGGTGACAGGATTGTTTTCTTGGGTTTTTAGTAGCCATATTGGTAATAAACACAACGGCAAACCAACTACAAATGCCTGAGTTAACGTATCAAAATAAAGGCCAAGGCCTATAGATTCAACAAATAAAAGAATAAAAATAATTGTTAATAAACGACTAACACTAGACATAAAGACCCTAATTTTTAGTTTTGCGGATAAATTTAACTTAATAAAAAAGCCAAATAATATCGGTATTGTCAATGAATAATTTAAAGCTAAAAAACAGTAAACATTTTATTTACATTGTATACAAGTAACCTATTTAATTATAGCTAATATTTTCTTAAACGTAGGCGTAGCTGCGGTTTTTGTCCATTGAAATATAATAATTTCCGCACATGAAATTACCGCTCCACCATGCTTTAGTTGATCTATTGCGATATTTTTATGCTTCTCATTACGAGAACCTATTGCGTCTGTTACTAAAACTACTTCAAATCCACTTTTTAATAAATCGATACACGTTTGCAAAACACATACATGCGCCTCAGTGCCTACCACAACAATAGTTTTTTTGTTAAAACTGGTTAATTTGTCTAAAAAACCTGCCTCTTCACAGGCACTAAAATGAACCTTACTTAAGAACGTAGCCCGCGGTAAAACCGATTTAATTTTTTTATTAGTTTCTCCTAATCCATCCACGTATTGCTCTGTAATTAGTGTCGGTATGTCGTGCACATAAGACGCCTGCGCTAAGTTTAGCGTGTTTTTTAAAAGATTTTGAAAATCACTGATCATAGGGGAAAGTCGCTCTTGAATGTCTATTATCAGTAAAAGACTATCTTTAGCTTGTATGTTTGTTAAAACCATTCAAAGACCTCTCTAAAACTCTTTAATAGCCTTAAATATTAGCTTAATACATTACATTAGCATTGATATTTTCTGTTTATTATTTGTAATTAAAAAATAAAACTTGTGCTATATTTAACACTTAGCTGAATAATGCATTACCTGTTGTGGAGATCGGTCATCAGTGCCATTTAGTAAACGTTGCCTTTTTATTTTATTTTTCATGTTGTGTATTTCTAATGCATTTTCATCGCAAAATTACGCCCAACAATTACAGCGCCTTTCTACCGATGAAGGACTCTCGCAAAATTATGTTGAAAAAATACAAGAAGATGAGATTGGATACATTTGGATTGCAACACAACAAGGATTAAACAGGTTTGATGGCTATACCGTTGAAACATTCGACGGTGGTTTTGATCTAGACAAACACTACATCTCTACACTGTTAAAAACAAACGATGGTAAGTTACTTGTTTCCACTGATATAGCCGGTGCATACCTAATTGACCCACAAACTCTCAAAACAGAAAAAATCTACTCTGGCCAGCTAGATAAAGAAACACAAATTTATTCTCCTGTTTCAGCAATGGCGGGACAGAACGAGCTTTACTATTTAGCTATTGATAACCAAGTACTCACTTACAATAAAACCACGGGGGCTTTTACACAAACAGCGGCTTTAGCTAATAAAACCTCATATATACGTGCTCTAACACTACATAATAATACACTTTATATTGGTGCCAATGATGGGCTATATGCACTTAACCTTGTTAGTAATCAACTTGCAGAAGTACCGCTTCACCCTGCCGAACAAATAACAATAGACAACATTAATGTAAAGTTTTTGCAGGTAGATAAAGAGCTTGGTCTCCTAGTCGGTTCGGTAGAGGGACTGTATAGATTCGCATTTTCAAATGATAACCAATTACTCAGTTCTAAAATAATAACGCTTATTCCCGACCTTAATATTTGGGATTACATTAGTTCTGATGATGGTGATTTTGTAGCAACCGAAAAAGGGTTATATAGTTTTAGCCGAATAAACAGCGAAATAGAGCTCATATTAAATTATGAAAAAAGTAAATTTAATATAAACGATAACACGATTAGCAATTTAGCAATAAGCCAAACCGGAGTGCTTTGGTTATCCTCAAGAAGCCAGGGGGTATTCACATGGCCAATTAACACTAGGCGATTTAAAAATATTAATTTGCCCGTCAATAATACCATAAACAAAATTCACGAAGACGACGATAAAACTATTTGGTTTGGCACAAACGATGGCCTAGCTCAATACAACCCTAAAACAGAAACCACGCGTACTTTTTTAAATTCAACAGACACTAAAGCAGTGTTTGGCTCATCAGCAGTTTATGATATTTTTGCTTCTTCCCTAGGAAACAACCGATATTTATGGCTGTATACATACAATGGGTTTGAATTATTTGATAAAAACAGTAAACAATTAGTGTCAAATTTAAGTAGTAATAACGATTTACTTACTCAACCGACTATTTTTGGTTTTGCCAAAATTGACACCCATAAATATGCGTTTGCTAACGACAAAAACTTTTACGTGTTTAACGAAAAAACGGGTGATATTAGGGTTATTAAAGGACTTAAAAACCTACTAGATCCGATAAATGCCTATGTGTTTCTTCCGCCATTGGAAACTCATCCTAATGAACTTTTAATTAGTATGAGTAATAGCTTGGTTAGGTATAACGAAGAAACACAAAACTTAACCTCAATATTTCAGTCATCAAATACTAAAGGTAACATTTATTATACGGTAGATAATTACTACCTTGACTTAAAAAGAAATATTTTATGGCTTGCAACGACTCATGAAGGTTTAATTGGCGTAGACCCACAAAGCTACGAAAAAAAGCATTCTCTAAGCCTTAAAAACTCGTTAAATTCTAATTCAATTTTGTCTTTAGTCCCTGATGAAAAAGATTACCTGTGGGCAAGCTCTGAAAATGGACTCTACAAAATAAATCTCAACACACTTAATGTTATAAGTTTCTCGGTTAAAGATGGTTTAAATACTAATAAATTCACAGATTACACACAAAAGAAATTGAATAATGGGCAAATAATAATTGGCAGTAATGCAGGCGCCCTACTTTTTAGCCCTGCTGACTTCAAAACAAAAAAAACAACCAAAAAACATAAACTAGCAATTACAGATGTCAGTTTATTAACGAGGGAATTGCCTTTTTCCCCCATTAAATACAGTAATCAAGCGCTCAAACTAGACCATGATGATATGGGGTTGACGGTAAGCTTTTCTGATTTTTCGTACCCAGATACAAACAAAACGTTTTATGATGTGGTTCTTGATGGCCCAACATCACTTACTTATGAAAACTTAAAAGCAAACCAGGTGTTTTTTACTAAACTTCAACCAGGCGACTACTCTCTCACTATAAACGCGCATTTTAAAGATGGTGTAATTAAAACCCAACCCGTGAAGCTCAGCATAAATGTAGCCCATGCTCCCTGGAAGTCGCCCTTTGCACTCTTCTCATATGTTGTAATTACGCTCACCCTTTTCGCTTTATTTTTTTGGCAGTACAGAAACCGTCAAAATGTTATTCAACAAGCGCATACAGACACCATAAACTCGAAAAAACAAACAGAACTCGCCCTCAAAAACAATAAAAGTGGCGTATGGGATTATCAATTTTTAGACCGTTCAGTAAATACTTTACGTGGCACAGAACTGGGTTACGAAAACTTAGAAGAACGGGTAGCTATAGAGCAGTTTTTTTCTATTATACATCCTGACGATAAGCGCCGCTTTGAAACCAAATGGCAAAATTATATAAGTAATAAAAGTAAAAATAAAAATTGGCAATTAACATTTCGTCTTCGCCATAAAAATGGCCATTGGTTATGGTACCAAGACACCGGCCAAATAATTTTTGATACTCAAACAGGCAAGCCTTTATATGTATCAGGTATCTATACCAATATTACTGAGCAGCGTGCTAATGAAGAGCAAGCTAAAATATTAGGTGAAGCATTTGGCCAAATAAACGATTGGTTGCTGATTTTAGACGACCACTTACTGCCTTTTTCCGCGAATACTAGTTTTATAAGAACGTTTTCAGATACACAAACATCTACAAATATTAGCCCTAAACTATTTATAAAATCGCTTGGTATAGAAAAGTGCAAAGAATTTGCAAAAACATTAAATGCATTGCAGCCAACTGAAAACTGGCATATCGATACCTTAATAAAAACAGCTAAAAATAATAAGCACCCAGTGCACATTAATGTGACTGCAGTTGCTAAAAGCACAACAGAAGTAAGCTACTATGTAATTGTTATTTCTGACTTAACTGAGCAAAAAAGAGCTGAAAATGAGCTGCGATATTTAGCTAACTATGACGCACTGACAAAACTGCCAAACCGTAGTTTAATGTACCAAAACATTGAGGAAGCTATTAAGCAAGCTGCAAGCTCAAATACACATTGCGCACTCCTGTTTATAGATTTAGATAAGTTTAAACCAGTGAATGACTCTTTTGGTCATGCCGTGGGTGATAAGCTTCTTTGCAATATTACTGAGCGGGTCAATAATATACTTAACGAAAATGCACAGCTTGGCCGACAAAGCGGGGATGAATTTTTAGTTCTTATCAAAAATGTAGAATCGCAAGACTCGTTGAAGGAAACCGTTAAACTAATTAGTAAAGAATTAGCAAATAAAGTAATGATTGAAGACTTTGCCATTAATATTTCTGCCAGTATAGGGATAGCTCTTTATCCCTTTGATGCCATCACAACCGACATTTTAATTCGCAATGCCGATGTTGCAATGATGCAAGCTAAGCAAAATGGTAGGAATGACTTCAGTTTCTTTAGCGATGAAATGAATGAACAAATCAAACAAAAACTGCTGCTCGAAAATGATTTAAAAGATGCAGTAAAAGCCGACCTTTTGTTTAATCATTACCAACCCATTATTGATATAGAAGCAAAAACGATTAACGGCGTGGAGTTACTCATGCGTTGGAAAAACAAAGGACAATTTGTTTCACCTGCGGTGTTTATTCCTATATCAGAAGAAACAGGGTTAATAGAACACCTAACTGAGCTTGCACTAAAACGTGCGCTTATTCAATTAGCCCCATTGCTTAATGAGAATCCTTTATTTTATATTTCTTTAAACTTGTCGCCTAAACACATTTTAAAAGCGAATATAACGGATCGGTTGGAGCATATTTTAAAAGAATTTAATGTTCAAACCAGGCAGCTAAGGCTCGAAATTACAGAAAGCATTTTGCTCGAAGATAAATACAAAGCTGCAAAGCAATTACAGGCGTTGAAAACAGCAGGGTTTAAATTATTACTTGATGACTTTGGCACAGGTTATTCATCATTAACTTATTTAAGCCAATTTCCGATTAACGTTATAAAAATAGATCAGAGTTTTGTAAATAGTATTGGTGAAGATAAAGGAGACGAGTCAATTATTAAAACTATTCTTTCTTTAGCTGAAAACCTAAACTTATATTGTATTGCCGAAGGCGTTGAAAATCGTGAGCAAATGGAGTTTTTAGCTAACTCGGGGTGCCATGTGCTTCAAGGTTATTACTTTGCAAGGCCGATGAGTGCTGAGGCTCTTAAAGAAAGTAGTTGTTTTAGCAAAATTATTGAGCTTATTTAAAATATCTAAAAAGAGGATTTAAAACCTTGGCACTTAATTAATATTAGGGCTAATTGGCCTTGTGGACTAAACCCCGTTCAAGCTAGGAGGGATTTAATCGCAGCGCAAGGTTTTATAACCTATTGGGCTTAATAATTGCTACTGCGTAACTTTAATGAAGTACATCCATATAAAAATAAGCCAATACCAAGCAACAAACAGTAAATTGCTCTGAGGAAGCCCCTTCGGGGACACGTCTATTTGGCATCGATGCTGCGCTAAAGTTTATTTGAGAGAGTTACACATTTCATAGGCGTTACCTTGCCTAAATGCCATACAAAATACTAAAGATTGAACTTTGAAAGATTAATAAATCCTAGTGAATATGATGACACTCATGGCTTTCAATTTGCAGTACGCTACTGGTTACTTTAAACCTTTCAGCAAGCAGGTTTTCCACCTTTAAGCGACATGCTTCATCGTGTTTTTCAATAGTACAATGCTTTTTAAGTACCACGTGAGCACCCACTACTAAGCCATCGTAGTTACGTGTTACAGTCACATTATGTACGTTATGCACGTGTTCAATATCTGTGATTTCGCTTTCAATATCAGTTACCTTAGGAAGCTTAGCTTTATTTAAACGTAATCCTTTAATACAACTAATAATGACTTTAATACCCGTAAACAACACAAATGACGCAATAAGCATACTCGATAAAATATCGATAACTGCAAAGCCTGTTAAATATATTAATACACCAGCAACAAATGTAGATACTGTTGAAATTAAATCAAAAAATGAGTGTAAAAACACAGCGTATACATTAATGCTTGCTTTACGCCCCTTGTACAAAACCCAAGCAGCTGCACCATGAAACAAAAAGCCTAAACCAGCTATAACTGACATCAAATAACTATTAATCTCAAGCTCATTACCCTCGTGCTGATGAATAAAGCGCTCACCACCTTCATATAAAATGACCAAACTAATCGCAAGGTACAATATGCCATTAACAAGCCCCCCCACTAACTCAGCACGTTGATATCCATCGTTATATGTTTTTGCTAAATGAATTGCAAAACTTGATGCGATTAACGCTATAAAAAGCGAGCTATTGTGTACAAATAAGTGCCCTGCGTCCGCTAATACAGCTAATGAATTAGCGTAGTAAGCACCAATCACTTGTATCACCATAAATGAACATGTAATGGCAAGTGCAATAAGTAAGCGCCGGCGAGAAGCTTGATGTGTTGTGATCTCTGTCATGAAATGCTTGGATTACCTATACTTAAAATGCAAGTAAGCCATTTGAGGCTCACTGGAGAAAGGAGTAATGATATACAGTATCAATTATAATACGTCGTTCATTTAAACGCACTAAAAAGTTAGTAATATCAACAAAAGTGTACTAAAACATATTATATAAGAATAATAATAAACGAACGCAACCAAGCTTCGAACTAACAAGAGGTAGTCATAAGCCTTGAATTCAATAAAAGACATATGGAGAACATTAAAGTGCCTCCCTTTTGCTGTTTTAGTACATGACTCAAAAACACGCAATTACAAAGCGAATAATCAAGCCTTAAAACTGTTTAATTTAGAGCAGGGTGATGACCTGTGCGCAAACCATTTTGGCCACATTAAGCTTATAAGCCCATTAAGTAAAAAACCTTTATTACTGCAAAACCTGTTTGATGTTTACCTAATACCAAATGTGTTAAATAACGTTGTACTTGAAATTAATGAAACAGCCTTTTTATTAAATATTAAATTTGCTTATATTACCGAGACCGTTTCAATGATTACCTTTGAAATAGAAAAACACAAAATCGATGAACAATATAATTTTGATGTTGTTATATCGAATATATCTGCAGACCTCATTGATATTCAAAACGATAATGTAGATGGTCATATAAATTATGCACTTAAAGCAATTGGTACAGTATGCCATGCAGACCGTAGTTACCTTTTTAAATTCAACGACGAAAACACTCAAATGAGTAATACGCATGAGTGGGTAAATAAAGGTATAGTGCCTTTTAAGGATTCGTTGCAAGATGTACCTAAAAGTGAACTACCTTATTTTTTTAAATTAATGAACGACACATACTTATTTAAAGTTAATGATGTTTCGGATCTACCAGCCTCTGCGGGAGGTGAAAAAAAAGAGTTTGAACTACAAAAAATTAAATCTGTATTGTGTATTGGCTTAAGCTACGAAAAAGAGCTGGTTGGTTTTATTGGTTGCGACTGCGTAGCTGAAAAACGTGAGTGGACGAACCTTGATTTAATCCGAATTAAACTCGTTGGTGAAATACTCACTAATGCATTCAAAAATATAAACTACAAACAAAAGCTAGAACTAGCGCAGCAGCAACTCATAACCGCCAATCAAAAATTAAGCGAATTAGTAAACACTGACGGTTTAACAACAATTGCCAATCGTCGGTGTTTTGACAAAACCTTTGAAGATGAAATACAACGCTGTGTTCGTTATCAGCAACCCATTAGTTTAATTATTTGCGATATTGACTTTTTTAAAAAATACAATGATAGCTATGGTCATCAAAAAGGAGATGAGGCTTTAAAATACGTTGCAGAAACACTTCAAAATTTATGTAAACGCCCCGGCGACCTGGCAGCTCGATATGGCGGTGAAGAATTTGCAATTATTTTACCCTGCACAGACTCAGAGAATGCAAATTGTTTCTCTACCTTAATTCAAAATGACATAGCGCGACTAAACATTGAACATAATCAATCAGATGTAAGCAAACAGCTTACTTTAAGTATTGGTTTTTATAGTGTTATCCCTAATACTAAAACAAGAGCTAAAGATATAATTTCAAAAGCCGATGCTGCTCTTTATGATGCTAAAGAATCAGGCCGAAATAAAATTTCAGAGTATTCTCCTAAATAATATATATTGCTAACAATGTTGTTTTTGTAGGTAATTGCCCTGATGAGTGATAATCTTAATCCGTTTAAAATTAAAACAATACACCATTTTATGACTAACTAATAAAAGGAATATTTAAATGGATCCAGTATCTCAAATACTCGATGTCGTGTTTACCGTCGAGGCATTTTTACTCATCTTTGTTATTGTGCTTCTAAAAAGCAGTGTTAAATTTGTCCCTCAAAATAGAGCTTGGCTAATTGAACGTTTTGGTAAATACCAATCAACCAAAGAAGCCGGACTGAACTTTATTATTCCGTTTATTGACAGAATTTCTGCTGATCGCAGTTTAAAAGAGCAAGCGCAAGATGTTCCATCTCAATCGGCTATCACAAAAGATAATATTTCATTAATTGTAGACGGCGTACTTTACTTCAGAGTACTCGATCCATATAAAGCAACCTATGGTGTTGACGATTACACATTTGCGGTTGTGCAACTGTCACAAACAACAATGCGTTCTGAGCTCGGTAAAATGGAGCTAGATAAAACGTTTGAAGAACGTGACTTACTTAATACCAATATTGTAGCTGCAATCAATCAAGCATCTGAGCCTTGGGGTATTCAAGTATTGCGTTACGAAATTAAAGACATTGTGCCACCAAACTCTATTATGGAAGCTATGGAAGCACAAATGAAAGCTGAGCGAGTAAAACGTGCCCAAATTTTAGAGTCTGAAGGCGACCGCCAAGCAAACATAAATGTGGCCGAAGGTAAAAAGCAAGCGCAAGTTCTTGCAGCAGAAGCCGATAAAGCTGAACAAATTTTACGTGCAGAAGGTGAAGCAACTGCAATTACAACCGTTGCAGAAGCACAAGCAAATGCCTTACTAAAAGTGGGTGAAGCTGCAGATACCGAACAAGGTCAAAAAGCAATTCAACTTGATTTAGCAACTAAAGCCATATCAGCTAAAGAAGCAATCGCACGCGAATCATCGGTTGTTTTACTACCTGATAACGCAACGGATGCAAGCTCAATGGTTGCTCAAGGTATGGCTATTATTAATAGCTTAAATAAACAAAACAAAAGCTAAGAATATGAGAGGCTAGTATGGACTTTATTTTGCAAAACCTACCGCAAGCACTCATGGTACTGGGTATACTTGCTTTGATAGTAGAGGTAGCAGTGCTTGGTCTCTCTACTATTATTCTATTGTTTTTTGGCTTATCGCTGCTGATAACTGGTTTTTTAATGAGTATTGGTATTTTACCTGACTCATTAACAACAGCACTTTGGAGCAATACCGTGGTAACGGCTATTTTAGCCATCGGTCTGTGGAAACCTCTAAAAAAAATGCAAAATCGTGTGGATACCAAACCCGTAAAAAACGATTTTGCAGAGCTTACGTTTACTCTTGATGACGACGTTACCGATCAAGGGTTAACTACTTATAATTATTCAGGTATTAGCTGGAAATTAAAAAGTGAGCAGCTAGTTAGTGCAGGCACTCGCGTATACGTTATAAAAAAAGATGTTGGCGTTATGTGGGTCAAACCCGTTGCCTAGCAATCTGTAAGCTAATTATAAAATAACGGGCGGCTCTAACTGCCCGTTTTTTATTCCCTTAATTTGCAATGTCGCCCCTTGTATATTTTGTAAATCATTATTAGATTCGCACAGTGCAGAAGTTACAAATAGCAGCTCACCTTGTTTTCCACCAAATGCTGTACATGTAGGATTAAGGATGTTTACTTTTATTGTGTGGAGTAATTCGGCATCAGGCGATAAGCACATAACGCACCCCATTCCCCATACCGCTAGCCACAAGTTACCTTTACTGTCGATTACGCATCCATCTGGATCTATATCTGTATTACTAAATTGATAAAATACCTTTTCAGTACCAACAACTTCGCCTGTAATATCATCAAGGTCAAGCTGGTAGATACAGCTTGTAAAAGAGTCACAATAGTAACCACGTGAGCGGTTTTTATCAAAGCACAAACCATTTGGGATAGTTAAATCAGTAATAATGCAATCAAGCTTTTTATTGTAATAGCGGTATACTTTCCCCTGCCCTTTTTGGGCACTCTTATCCATGGTACTTAACCAAAAGCCACCCCACGGATCGGCTCGCCCATCGTTTGAGCGCCTATTAAGCTCATTACTTTCAAGTTCTATAATTAATTCAGTGAATTTACTGTTTATGTTATAGCGATAAATACCTAACTCAGTACCTAAAATCAAATATTCTGCATCATGCCAAGCTATAGCGGTCACTATAAAAGGCATTTCAACCGAGTGTATTATTTCTGGTTCATCGAATGAGCGACAAAATAACAGTTTTTTATTGATATCAACCCAAAAAAGCATATCAAGTATTGGATGCCATAGAGGGCTTTCTCCAAGCTGGTTTTGTACTTTACTAAATAGGATTGTCTTAAAATCAGCCATACTAAAGCCTGTGACCTTTCAGAATTAAAATTTTGTATAAATGGGCATTTTTAAGGCAACAAACTAAATTGCCTAAATAGCTACTTTTTGGTAATCCCTATAGATAACATCGATTTAGTAAAAAATATATAGCACTTCCTCAAACTGCCGTTTATAACTACAACAACATCGTTTTAAGTAACCGTATAGAAAAAACTCGTATACCAATTCACGCTAAGACTCAATTAAACGAATTAGTATTAAATATTCTTTCCTATTAACATAGACTTGCAGAACAAAGGTTATTACTGTGTCGATTCACAAATATTTATAAATATCACTAAACTAGTGTTAATGAATTAATATATGAACTTTTTACTCGCTCTACTCAAACTTAATTGCTAGCATAAAAACAGATTAAAAGGAGTTATAATTATGGCCAAAAATATAAAACATGCGCTTGTAGTTGAAGGCGGCGCAATGCGCGGTATATTTGCGGCGGGCGTGCTTGATGAATTTTTAACGCAAAGTTATCAACCCTTTGATTGTTATTTTGGTGTGTCAGCAGGGGCAACAAATGTCGCCGCGTTTTTATGTAATCAACCTATGCGAAACCACAAAGTAATAACCGATTATTCTTGCAGGCCTGAGTTTATTAATCTGGCAAGATTTGTTAAAGGCGGGCATTTGTTTGACCTTGATTGGCTATGGGAGCAAACAATTCGTGATATTCCCTTGCAAACAGAAGTCTTTGAACAAAACCCACAATCATTTTACATTGTTACCACGGCAGTCGATTCAGGCAAAGCCCTCTACTTAGAAGCAACAAGCAATAGCATGGTTGAGCAGCTAAAAGCATCCTGTGCTATTCCCATTGCATATCGTGATTACCCAACACTCAATAAAATACAAATGACCGATGGGGGTGTTTCAGACTCTATACCTGTGATTAAAGCATACGAAATGGGAGCACGCGAAATAACCGTTATACTGTCTCGCTCGCTTGGTTATCGTAAAAAATTAACAAAAGTACCTTGGTTAACAAAAAAAATATATAAAGGCTACCCTGCATTAATTAATGCAACTTTAAACAGAGCCGAAGTTTATAATAAAAGTATCGACTTCATATTAAGCCCGCCCAGTGATTGCAAAATTAATATTATTGCACCACCAAAACAATTTAAGGTAGGCAGAACAACTAAATCGTTTGATGTTTTAAATAATGGCTATAACATAGGTTTAGAAGAAGCCCGCACTTATTTATTGTCATGTTAAGCTATAGAAATAATTAAAGAAAAAATATTAGCTGCCGATAGTAACCTTGATTTATTAACTGTATTTGGTCAGGAGAGATTGATGAGTGAGAAAATGAATGAAGATGCCCTTCATGCTCTTAAAATAGCATTTACGTATATGCCAAAAGCTATTGAAGTAACTAAATACGAATACGGAGAACGTTATCAAACAGTACTGAGTCATATTGAAGCGGTAAGAGAAACACTGCTAATAAACGATGTTGACCCAGAAGAAGTTGATGGCGATATTAACCCTGAATACACACCTAACTCAACTTACTAAATAACTAATATTTTTTTTAATTATGGTTTATATAAAAAGCATCTTAATATTATTTAGTTTGTGAGCAATAAATCATCACTGTTTCAATTTTGTTCTATCTGTATAATCTGCTAGTTAAAATTGAATTTGAAAAATTATTTCTAAAGGATCTTTTTCTATTGAATTTTCTTAGGCAATTTCACGACATAGTCTCTGATCAAAATTTGGCATTTGATGATAAAACGCAAAAATTATTAAATTTTGGGCTTAAAGTCTTTGGCCTCGACTTAGCTATTATCAGTGAAGTACAAGAACGTATTTACACTGTTCTATATGCTGTGACTCCTGACAACGGGCTTGCCATCGGCACACAATTTAATTTAAATGATACCTACTGCGTTCATACGCTCAATGCAGGCTCCGCACTTGCGTTTCATAATGTATCGCAAAGCGAAATAGCCGATCACCCATGCTTTACTAATTTTCAGCTAGAGTCTTACATTGGTGCTCCAATTAAAGTTGGAAACGAGGTTTTTGGTACAGTAAACTTTTCTTCAGCCAATCAATCTCCGGTATTTACCGATCAGGCCTATGACTATATAGAGTTATTTGCGCAGTGGTTAGGCGCTGAGTTTGCCAGAAACCAAACTAAAGACCGCCTAATAAAAAACAGTAATAGCCTATTAAAACTAGAAAGCGTAGCAAATATTGGCACATGGGAAGTTGATATTGCTCACAATAAAATTTATTGGAGCAAACAAACCAAGCTTATTCACGAAGTTGATGAAAACTATCAACCAATGATGGAAACAGCAATCAACTTCTACAAAGAAGGATCTAGCCGAGAAAATATTACTAAAGCAGTAGAATTAGCCGTTGGCAAAGGCGAAAAATGGAATTTAGAACTAGAAATTGTTACCGCAAATGATAACAACATCTGGGTTTCTACATTCGGTGAAGCTGAATTTGAAGGCGACACCTGCGTAAGGCTATTTGGTACATTTCAAGATATTACTGAGTCGATGAGATTACGCGAAGAGCTTAAAAGTAAAAAAGCAGAGGCTGAACGCTTACTTTTTGACAGAAGCATGCTTTTTGCAAAAATAAGCCATGAACTCAGAACACCGCTTAATGGTATCACAGGCATGCTCACCAACTTGATAGATGAGCATGACCCAGAAAAAAGAACAGAAAAAATCAAAGTTGCGCTACGCAGCTCGGATATATTATTGAATATAATTAATGAGGTTCTTGATTTTTCAAAAATTAATCATGGTGAGCTTAAATTAGAACCGAATAATGTTTTATTAAAAACTGTTTTTACTGACCTTGTTTCACTTTATACCCCTTTATTTACTGAAAAGGGTGTTGCACTTGAAGTAAAAAATGAAATTAATGACGATTGCTGGGCCTTTTTCGACAACACACGCCTAAGTCAAATCACCTCTAATTTACTCAGCAATGCATTAAAGTTTACAGAACAAGGTATTGTAAAGCTGAACACGTTTTTAACCAATACTGACGGTGATTTGTCACTCACTATTACCGTGACCGACTCAGGCAGAGGAATGACCCCTGAATTTCTTAAATCGCTATTTTCGCCATTTACGCAAGAAGTCGATGCTAAAAATACAAAAGGTGGTACAGGTCTGGGCCTAGCAATTGTAAAAGAGCTTGTGCAGTACATGGGCGGTAAAATTGAAGTCAGTAGCGAAATTAATAAAGGCTCTACATTTTCAGTTTATATTCCAATAACCCGAGGCGAGGAGCAAATACTTGAAGACAAACCTCTCGCTAATATTAATATTGATACAAGTGAGTTATCTGTACTTGTTGTTGATGATAACGACATCAATAGATTAGTGCTTAACGCATCCTTAAATAAGCTTGATATAAACCCCGACTTTGCTGTGGACGGACAAGACGCTGTTTTAAAATGTAAGCAAAAGCCGTATGACCTTATTTTCATGGATTGTATAATGCCTATTTTGGACGGGTTTGAGGCCACTAAACAGTTAAGAGAGCAAAATATTTGCCCTACTGATAAGACCTATATTGTTGCCTTAACCGCTAATACATCGTCTCAAGACAAACTTGCGTGTAAACAAGCGGGTATGGATTTATTTATATCAAAGCCATTTAAAATGTATTCGTTAGAATCAGCCATAGCATCAGCAATAAAAACTGTTAAACCAAATTTAAGCTTAATTAGATAAATAATTAAAAAATAGGTAAAAGGAGATAACAATGAAGCTAATAGCTCGAACGCTATTAATTACTATTTTTAGCATCGCACTTTTCGCCGGTTACTCATCAGATGATTGGCAATCAGTGATGGTTGTATTGATTATCAGCGGCTTTTTACTATTGCTCAGTTTCATAACTTCAAAGTCAAATAGCGGCACAACAGGCTACAGTGGCGGCGCAAGTTACTCTGATAATAATAATAGTTGCAGCGGCTCAGATTCTAGCTGTGGTGGCGATTAGCCTATTTTTTAAAAAGGTTATTTGGATCAAAAAAAGCCGCCTTTGGAGAGGGCGGCTTGGGTTAACAAACAGCTTTGGGTGTACCTTGCTGTTATATCAAGAGAGGGTATTAAAGTTTAAGCAGCTGTTTTGTCTTGCTCGCTTTCTTCGCTGTTGCGAATTAAGTAATCAAAAGCACCTAAACTTGCTGTTGCGCCGCTGCCCATGGCAATAATAATTTGCTTAAATGGGGTATTTGTTGCATCACCTGCGCCATAAACACCTGGTAATGATGTAGCACCTTTTGCATCAATTACTATTTCGCCAAATTTACTTAGCTCTAAGTCACTAATTTTTAACCACTCAGTGTTAGGTATTAAGCCTATTTGAACGAAAATACCCGCTAAAGTAAGTGCCTTACTATCACCTGATACTCGGTCTGTGTAAGTAAGTCCTGTCACCTTTTTACCATCGCCAAGTACTTCTGTAGTTTGGGCGTTTTTAATAATAGTAATATTATTTAAGCTATTCGCTTTACGAATAAGTACTTCATCGGCGCGTAATGTATCTGCAAACTCAAGTACTGTTACATGCTCAACAATGTTTGCTAAATCGATTGCGGCTTCAATACCAGAGTTACCCCCACCAATTACAGCTACAGGTTTACCTTTAAATAAAGGGCCGTCACAATGTGGGCAGTATGCTACACCGTGTCCGCGGTATTCTTGCTCACCGGGTACGTTCATTTCGCGCCAGCGTGCACCGGTTGCTAAAACAAGCGATTTAGCTTTTAAAGTAGCCCCGTTTTCAAGCGTAATTTCGTACTTGTTATTAACGCGTTCAAGCCCTGCTGCACGTTGGTTATGCATTACATCAACATCATACTCTTTCACATGCTCTTCAAGCTGTGCAACAAGCTTAGGGCCTTCAGTAGCTTTAACCGAGATAAAGTTTTCAATACCCAGTGTATCTGCAACTTGCCCGCCAAATCGCTCTGCAACAATACCGGTATTTAACCCTTTACGTGCAGAATAAATAGCTGCTGATGCACCGGCAGGCCCGCCACCTACTACTAATACGTCAAATTCGTCTTTTTCGCTAAGTGCCGCAGCTTGGCGTGCTGCACCTTTACTGTCTACTTTGTTTAATATGTCAGTTAGGCTTAATGCACCTTGGCTAAATGGTTCGCCATTTAAATAAACAGCCGGTACTGCTAAAATGTTGCGCTCTTCTACTTCCTCTTGAAATAGTGCGCCATCAATCATTGTTGCTTTAATTATGCTATTAGTTGCGGCCATTGTATTTAGCGCCTGCACTACTTGTGGGCACGTTTGGCAACTCAAGCTAATGTAAATTTCAAAATTAAGTTCTTGATCAAGTGATTGTATTTGTTCAATGTCTTCGCTTTTTGCTTTACTTGCATGTCCGCCAGTATGTAAAAGCGCCAACACTAAACTTGTAAATTCGTGTCCCATCGGTACGCCTGCAAACGTAATGTGGGTATTTTTAACCGGTGAATGTACAACCATAGACGGGCGTCGTGCGCTGGTATCAGGGTTGTTAACTACTGTAAACTTATCGCTTAATGATGCTAAGTCGTTTGCTAAGCTTTCTACTTCTGCTGATTTTTTGCTGTCATCCAAGGCAATAAGCAGCTCAACAGGTTGAGTAAGCGATTCAAAATGGCTTTTTAATTGATTTTTAATGTTGTTATCTAACATGGCTTAACCCTTTTTAGGAAAATTTAAACAGCAAGCCTCCCATGCCAATAAACGCATGTGCTTAATTATCAAATTGACATAGGAGGCACCAATAAACGAATATTTATTGGTTTAAGGGCAGTTGCCTGCCCTTATAGTAGGGATAAATCTATACTTAGATTTTACCAACTAGGTCTAGTGAAGGGGCAAGTGTGTCTTCACCTGGCTGCCAAGATGCAGGACAAACTTCACCGTCGTGAGTTGCAATGTATTGTGCAGCTTGTACTTTACGTACTAACTCTTTAGCGCTACGACCAATACCTAAATCGTGAGTTTCGATTACTTTAATTTCGCCCTCAGGGTTCATTACAAAAGTACCACGAAGTGCTAGACCTTCTTCTTCAATCATTACACCGAAGCTGCGAGTAATACGGCCTGTTGGGTCGCCAATCATTGGGTAAGTAATTTTACCGATTGTGTCTGACGTATCGTGCCATGCTTTGTGAGTGAAGTGAGTATCAGTTGATACTGAGTAAACTTCTACGCCCATTTCTTGAAGCTGTGCGTAGTAATCTGCAAGGTCGCCTAACTCTGTAGGACATACAAATGTGAAATCTGCTGGGTAAAAGAAGAAGATTGACCACTTACCAAGTACATCTTTTTCAGATACTTCTACAAAATCTCCATTGTGGTATGCAGTTGCGTTGAAAGGTTGAATTTTTGTGTTGATTAATGAAGTGCTCATAGTATTCCTCATTTATATTTAATGTATTAATTTAAGTTACCAAGCAAGGCTAGATTTGTTGGCTAACCTTGCTGGCTTGATTAATACAATAAGCCCATTAATAAACTAAATAAAATTGATTGTTTAGATTAAAACAATCGATTTTTAAGATGAAACTAAATTACAGATAGATTCGTATTTAATTTATTGCAACATATCGGCTTGCACGCGCAAGGCTGATACAATTGCCTCGCTTACTATTAAAATATTCAGGGCACACTGTTATGAACAAGTTTATCAATCACATTCAATTAGGCTACCTTGGCCTAATCCCGTTTTTAGCCTGTTTAGCTTGGCCGCTAATGATCGGTAGTAACAGTGTAAACTTAGAGTTTTTTACCTTTTATAGCATTGCAATACTTGCCTTTATGGCTGGTAACCTTTGGCATGCCGGGATGCAAAGCTATGCAGATGCAATAAAAGCGGTACTACCTGTTATTCCAGTACCCTTTTTAGTATTTTTACCTATTGAATGGGTTTTAGGGTGGTTATCGCTGAGTTTTTGGCTGGTTTTACTTTTTGAAAAATCTACACCACAGTGGCAAACCTACCATAAAGACTATCAAAAAATGCGCTTTGTGCTCACGTCAGTCGTGTTTGTGTGCCACATATTTATTATTGGTATGAGTATTTACCCAAAATAGCAGCTATTACCTTAAATATTGCGCGGTAATAATGTACCATCCGCGCACAGCTATTTGAGGACTCACCATGATTGACCAATTACGCCAGCAGCTTAACGAACTTGGCGAAAATTACGTAGAAAAAAACGCCGCTTTTAAAATAAAGGTCATTCCATTTTTTTGTGCTATTAGCATAAAAAAAGATCACAAAAATGAAAATCGCCTCAACTTTTATTCAAACCAACTTATTGAGATATTTTTAGTTGTGTTACTCATATTATTTGGCGTAACGCTATATAAAGCAGACGGCGGATTTACAGACGGCCCATTGCACTTTGCGTTTGCAATTGTGATCACCTTTAACCTACTTATTAAACAAATAGCCATCGAAGGCCTAAAAACAAGACTTGCCTTTGAACGTTTAAATGCGGCAAATAAAAAAGCTCAAAACGTTAATAAGCAAGACACTTAGCACAGTATGTATTTAAACTCTAATTGGCGAATACTTACCGTTGGCGATGGCGACTTATCGTTTTCTCATGCAATTTATGAGCACGTAAAACCAAACACGTTGGTAGCCTCAACTTACGATAGCGCGCAAACCTTAGAACAAAAGTACCCTGATAACGCTTTAAATAAATTGCGTGAATGCAGTGTTGAAGTTCTTAATAGTTTTGATGTGACAAACAAAGCGTGTTGGCAAGCGTTAAAAAGTTATAATCAATGCTTTGACGTTGTTATTTTTCAGTTTCCACTTATTCCTGCATTTGTAGGTAAAAAGGAATATGAAGCTAATACTCGTCAATCAAGTATGAATGTTTTAAATAGAGCCTTATTACATCAATTTATTAAATACGCCACTGAGTTTGCGCTAAATCCAAATGGCCCAATGCTGTGCTTTATTACCTCTAAAGATGTAAAACCTTATCGTGAATGGAACATAGAAGGCAGTTTAAACGAACGTTTAAGCAGCGAGTACTGCGGCCAAATGCCATTTGATATATCACATTTTTCGGGTTATAAAATTCGTAATGTTGACCGCGACAAACACGTTAAAGACACCAGCGGGATCACGTATGTATTTAGCCCAAAAAGTAGCTGTATAGAGCCACAATTAGCCAAACAATTAATTAAGCCAAGCTACTTATCACCAAACCATTGCCCCCTTTGCCGAGTAGGGCCTTTTATAGCTGACGAAGACCAAATCAAACATTTTAAAGCTAAAAAGCACTTGCAAATGTTACGCCTAGAATCTGATTGGCAGCATTGGCTAAACACTTTTTATAGCTAACTATTGGCTGCCTTTATTAAGTCGGCAGCTTTTTCTGCAATCGCTATAACGGGTGCATTAGTGTTACCTGTGACAATTGTGGGCATTATTGACGCGTCAACAACGCGTAAATTATTAACGCCATGCACTTTCAATGTGCTATCGACAACCGACATAGCATCATTACCCATTTTACACGTCCCAACAGGGTGATATTCTGTATCAGCTGTTTGGCGAATAAAGTCTATTAGCTGCTGATCATTCTTTATATCCAGTGGGTAAACCATATCTGCACGAATTTCATCAAAGGCTGGGCTATTCATTATTGCGAGTGTTTTTTTTAAACCTAACAACATTATATTTAAGTCATCCGGGTGGCTCAAATAATTAGGATCAATAAGCGGTGCTGCGTGTGGGTCATTGTTTGCAAGCTTAATAGTCCCTCTACTTTTAGGTCGCATAATACTGCTATGAATACTGTACCCATGGCCATAATGTAACTTGCGACTATGATCGTCTACCAAACCAATTACAAATTCGAGTTGAACATCGGGTGCAGGTGAATCTTTAAATAATTTAATAAACGCATGTGACTCCGCAAAGTTACTTGTTAAACACCCGTTTCGTTTACTAAACCAATCTACAACCCCTTTGGCAACTTTAAGGGCACCTTTTGGGCTAATACCAAAGGTGCCCGCGCTATCATTAGCTTTAAAAAGTGGAACAACTGTAAGGTGGTCTTGTAAGTTTTGGCCGACCCCCTCTAACGCAACCTTCACATCAATGTTATGTAATTTTAATTGCTCTTTTGGTCCAATCCCCGACAGCATTAAAATTTGCGGCGAATTAATAGCCCCCGCACTCAAAATCACCTCTTTATTAGCCGATAACTGTATTTGCTGTTTGTTACGTGTTATTTGCACCCCTTGCGCGGTTTTATTTTTTATCTTTATTTTATTAACGTGGCAATGTGTGAGTACTGTTAAATTATGCCTATTTAAATTAGGTGTTAAATACGCCTTTGCAGCACTACAGCGTTCTCCATTATGCTGCGTAACCTGCGACAAACGTGCGCCACTTTGCTCTTCTGCGTTAATATCATTGCTTAATGATACTCCTTGTTCTACACAGGCATTTAAAAAGTATTGATTAACAGAACTTGGCGCATTGAGGTCTTGTACATGAAGCGGCCCATCATCACCATGCAATGGGTGATTAATAAATGCTTTGTTGTTTTCAGCTTTTATAAAGTAAGGAAGCATATTTTTAAAACCCCAACCCGTGTTGCCCAAACTCTCCCATTGGTCGTAGTCGTATTTATTACCACGAATATAAACCATTGCATTGATTGAACTTGAGCCACCCAGTACTTTGCCTCTTGGTACAAAACCACACCGATTATTAAGTGCTTTTTGAGGTACCGTATTGTAATGCCAACTGTTAATACCATAAGGAACGCTCGCAGCAATTCCAGCTGGCATTTGAACAAAAGCGCTTTTATCGCTCCCGCCGGATTCAATTAAACATACACTCACATTTTTATCTTCAGATAAACGCGAAGCAATAACACAGCCAGCACTACCCGCTCCTATTACGATGTAATCAAATGTTGTGCTTTGCATGTAAGCCCTTATGAAAAATTAATACCTTATTAATACTGCATAGAAAAACACACCAAAACTTGATATTTTTAGACAACCAAGTTATTGGAGCACTACATGAATAATTTTATTAAGGCCACATCACTACAAGGAATGGACTCACTTGTTACGCACCTAGGCGGTGACATAACACAAATAATGACGCAGTTTGGCCTTAACATTCCCTTCAATAAACTAGCGCAGCAATACATGCCCTATAGCACTTACGCCGAACTACTTGAGCATTGTGCACATACACTCAACTGCCCAAGCTTTGGGCTGCAACTGGCCAATAAGCAAAGCTTTGAAATACTTGGCCCTATTGCTATTGCAGCAAAAAGTAGCACTAATTTAGGTGATGCGCTTAGCTGGGTTATTAAATATTTGCACCTACACACCCCAGCTTTAAGTTTGACTATTCATCCGCTAGAAGCTGATAAAACGCTCTTTTTATCGTTTCAAATAAACTTAAACCCATTACCTAAAACAACTCAAGTGCTCGAACTAACTATCGGCCTTGCCATGGGCGTAATAAAAAAATTAAGTAATAACGCCTGTAAACCACAAGCCGTATTCTTGCCCCAAAAACAGCCCATTAATACCCGCGCATATAACACTTACTTTGGTTGCAAAGTCACACAAAATAGAAATAGTGCCGGTATTGTTATTCTAAAAACCGATTTAGCGTTAATGGTTGCACAACCTCAATACGATAAAGTACCTGCCGCACTGCAATTTTTAGCTCAAAGTAAACAGCATAATCAATCCCTTCCCACCCAAGTAAGCGCGTTAATTAGGCCTATGCTGCCAATATACCAATGCACCAACGAGATCATAGCTAAAGCGCTGGGTATGCACCCTAGAACATTGCACAGAGAACTGAGTAAACACAATACAAGCTTTGTAAAACTAAAAGACTCAACCCGACGTTCATTAGCTGCGCACTATTTGGCGCAAAACCATTACAGTATTTCAACCATCTCAGAGCTATTAGGCTATCAAGAACAAGCGACCCTTAGTGCCAGTGTAAAACGTTGGTTTGGGTATTCTCCGCGAGCATACAGATCTAAAAAAATGATAAACTCAAATAAACATTATTCTAAGGAGTGAGTATGAACTTTGTAATTGTAGGTACTAATTTTATAAGCGACACATTACTTGACGCCGCAAATACCCTAGCCGATTTTAATTTATATGGCGTTTGTTCACGCGCGCTTTCAAGCGGTGAAGCTTTTTTAGCAAAACACCCAAAAAATAGCCAAGCAAAAATATTTACCCATATTGAACAAGTTTGCCAAGACGAACAGGTTGATGCAGTTTACATAGCCGCCCCCAATAGCTTACACAAACAATATGCAGTTATGTGCTTAAACGCTGGTAAACATGTACTCGGTGAAAAGCCATCGGCAGCCAATAGCCAAGAACTAAACAATATAATCGCCGCCGCTAAGCTAAACCAGTGCTTGTACATGGAAGCCATGATGACAACGCACTTGCCTAACTTTACATTATTAAAAAATGCACTTTCTAAAATAGGCACTCCCAGAAAATTTATAGGGCAATATAGCCAGTACTCTTCGCGCTACGATAAATATAAAAATGGCGAACGCCCTAATACCTTTTTACCTGAATTTGCTAACGGTGCCTTGGTCGATTTAGGCATATATCCGCTTTACTTGTTAATAGCGCTTTGGGGCGCACCGCAAAATGTAAATGCCAGTGGCGTATTACTCGATACTGGGGTTGACGGTGCTGGCGACGTGCTGCTTAATTATTCAGACAAGCAAGCCGTTATTAGCTACTCAAAAATTTCGCAAGGTGACAACATAACCGAAATACAGGGTGAATTGGGCAGAATTCGTATTGAAGCCGTATCGCAACTCAAAAAAGTAGAGTTTATTGCTCACAATGGCGAATCAGAAATCTTATCAGAAGAATTTGATGAGCATTTTATGAAATTTGAAGTTGCTCATTTTATGCAGTTAGTAGCAAAAAATCAGTGGGAGTCTAATGTAAACACCTTCGCGCTGTCACTAGATGTTATGAATGTACTTGACGAAGCTCGCAAACAGTTAGGCGTGATTTACCCTAACGATAAAACAGATTAATTTAGACCTCGACTGGTGTAAGTTGTATATGGGCGTTAACCAACGACAGTTAACGCCCATGGGGAAATGCAAATCACTATACCAACTGCACACTTGTTACCTACGCACATTAAAGTAACGATCCCCATCCGTGGGCAATCAATTTGATATAATGACCTAAAGTATTTACCAATTCCTAACTGATAATAGATCGACTACTTAATCCTAATCAGAAAACAGCCATTACAATCTTAACAGCATAAATTTAAACTAACATAAAAAAACGTGACCAATCAAGCTGGCCAATTGTGTAATTTTAAACTAAATTGGTATTACACAAATTAAACCAGCCAACAATGTTGTTTTATAACCAAATGATGGTGCTAGAATTTTGACAAATTAGTGGGGTTTGGGGTAACCTTGTTGGTTAACAAATGTTATAAATTTTTAGACCTAAATGGTCAATATTCCTTAGGGTATGAAGGTACAATATGGGTAATCGTCGCTTATTTTGGCGCATTGTTGATAAAATAGAGTCTTTAATAAATCAAGGCGAATTTACTGCTGGGAGTCGTTTACCCCCTGAGCGTGAACTTGCAGAAATGTTTGACGTAAGTCGCCCAACAATTCGAGAAGCAATTATTGCATTAGAAGTACGTGGCCGGGTTGAGGTTAAAACCGGTTCAGGTGTGTATGTTGTTGAGCAAAAAAATGCCTCTATAAAATCAAAAGAGATCAGCGCATTTGAACTAACACAAGCCCGTGCGCTTATTGAAGGTGAAATTGCAGCACTGGCGGCTCAAAGCATTACAGAAGAAGAACTCGAGCAGCTAAATCAAACGCTAATAGCAATGGAAAAAGGCCTCTACGTAGAACAGGCTGACCGCGAATTTCATGAGATTATCGCCAAAGCAACACGTAATAAAGCACTTGAGTTTGCTGTTTCTAACTTGTGGGATTTACGATTAAAAAACCCGCAAATTGTTGCCGATTACAGCAGCGTTTGTACTAACAATAACGAATGCGTAATGGATGAGCACACCGCGATTTATACTGCACTAAAAGCGCATGACGCCAGTGCCGCTCGTACTGCCATGCATAAACACTTTAACCGCTTAATTAATGCATTATTTGATGCAGTAGAAGCCCGCGCACTTGAAGAAATAAAGCGTAAAAATGACGAAAAACGCGGCCTGTACTCGTTAGACGGCTTAGTTAACAAAAACGCTCATTAAGTTTAAACATACTAGCAAATGCCTGTTTGCTAGTATGTTGCCTTTCATTAAATCCTACTCTAAACAGCCACACTTATTTTTTAATCGCAAACACTTACCAATCGGACTAAAAGCAGATATTATCCCGCCACAAAATACAGCTATAGCATCTCAAACAGGGTAAGTTTACTAATCCCTATTAACAGTGCTTTACATTAGGGACGACAATGCAATCAAGTACCAAAGATTTCATATTAGCAATTGTTTGCTTATTAATTGCCATGATGACCATTCAATCGGGTGCGTCGTTTGCAAAGCAACTATTCCCTATTGTTGGCCCTGAAGGGACAACCGCGCTTAGGCTTGGTTTTTCTGCACTTATATTATGTTTAGTATTTAAACCATGGAAACATATACCCGCCAGAGGAAACCGCTTAGCTATTGTGGTTTATGGTTTAAGCTTAGGTGGAATGAACATTTTATTTTACTACGCAATTGAGCGTATCCCCTTAGGCATTGGTGTCGCACTAGAATTCACAGGCCCCCTCGCCGTTGCCTTGTTTTCTTCACGCCGTAAACGCGATTTATTTTGGGTTGCGTGTGCCATTGCCGGTATATTACTTTTACTACCCGATATGAGCGGTAAAGACAGCCTAGATCCGGTTGGTGTTATTTTAGCCTTAGCAGCGGGTGCCTGTTGGGCAGGCTATATATTGTTTGGAAAAAAAACCGGAATGCAAAGCTCAGGTGGTGCAACGGTTGCCCTAGGTATGACAGTCGCAGCTATAGTGCTTGTGCCCTACGGAGGCATAATGCAAGCAAGCGCATTCGCATGGGAAGTTATTCCACTGGGAATTGGTATTGCAGTTTTATCTAGCGCGTTACCCTACACGTTAGAAATGGTTGCACTGCGTAATATGCCTTCTCAGGGCTTTAGCATCATGATGAGCCTTGAACCTGCCATTGCATCACTTGCTGCGTTTGTTATTTTGGGCGAGCTACTAACAATATGGCAGTGGTTAGCAATTTTATTAGTAATTATTGCCTCGGCAGGAAGCTCCTTCTCTGGCGAGTCAAAAAAGTAGCCTAAACCGAAAAGCCATCAACTAAGATGGCTTTTTTGTTAAACTAAATGTGCTTTTTGTTTTCCCTTTTAGCAGAAAAAATAAAACCTAATAACGCAATAAGCGGCATAGCAGCTGCAAATAAGGCAATACTTTCCCACCCACCAAATTCATATAATGGGCTAGCAATTAACGAACCAATAGCCCCGCCCAAAAATATACTGGTCATATAAATGGCGTTTAGCCGAGCGCGGCTTTGTGGTTCAAGTGAGTATATTACCCGTTGACCAAGTACCATATTAGCTTGCACTGCAAAATCAATAAATACACCCGTTAGCGCCAATATAATAACGCCGTTTGGTAAATCAAATAAGCTAGGTAAAAAGCACACCACCGCAATAACTTTAGCTAATAACGACATTTCGTAGGTATAGCCTTTGTCAGCTAAGCGCCCAACAATAGGCGCTGCAACGGCCCCCGCGGCACCAACTAAAGCAAACAATGCTATTTGCGTTTGCGAAAAACCATATTCTCGGGCTAGTACAACGGGCACTGTGGTCCAAAACACGCTAAACGACGCAAACATTAACCCTTGATAAAACGCGCGTTGACGAAGCACAGGTTGGCTCAATAACAACGACTTCAGTGACCTCAATAACGCAAAGTAGCTTGTTTTATGCGTTGGCAACCTTGTGGGTATAACAAAGTAAATAACCAAGGAGATAAACACCATGCACCCCGCAGCAAAAAAGAACACGGCACGCCAGCCAAAGTGATCAGCAATTAGGCTGGCCACAGGTCTTGCTAGCAAAATACCTAGCAAAAGCCCCGCCATAATATTGCCCAAAACTTGCCCACGCTTTTCGTCTGACGATAAATGTGCCGCCAACGGAATAAGTACCTGCACCGATACCGAGCTTGCCCCCACCAGCAAACACAAAATCAACATGGCGTTTGGTGTTTGAACAACTCCCACTCCAATTAAGCTAAAAAATGTAATAGACAGGGTAATCAACATTAACCGTTTATTTTCTACTAAGTCGGCTAGCGGCACTAAAAAAAATAACCCAATGGCATAGCCAATTTGGGTTAACGACACAATAAAACTAGCACTGTGTGCACTTAATCCAACATCGGGGGCTAACAATTCTATAATAGGCTGCGCATAGTAAATATTGGCAACAATTAACCCACAACACAGCGCAACAACGCTCACAAGAGCTCTGCTTATTTGTACAGGCTCGGCGCTTAATTTAGACATGGCATTCTCAAAATAAATAAAATAAAACCTCAAGCAACTGAGGTTGGCTATTAAGTCACTTTATGGGCGACGGCTTTCCATGTGGGCTTGAGCGTAAATATTGTTTAGGCGCAATTACTGTGGCCCCAAGTTCAGCGGCAGCATGCCATGGCCAGTGTGGGTTGTATAAAATTCCTCTCGCTAATGCGACTGCATCGGCTTGTTGCTCTTTTAAAATATTTTCTGCCTGTTGCGCTTCGGTAATTAAACCCACCGCAATAACCGGCATACTAACCGCTTTTTTTATTGCCGTAGCGAAAGGAATTTGAAAGCCAGGCTCAACAGGAATTTGCTGTAAAGGGCTTAAACCTGCGGTACTTACATGAATAAAATCGCACCCTGCGTCATCTAGCGCTTGAGCAAGTGTAATACTTTGTTGTAGATCCCAACCATCCTCAACCCAATCAGTCGCTGAGATGCGAATACCGACTGGTTTACTAGGGTTAAACTCAGTGCGCACGGCGTTAAATACCTCCATTACAATTCGCATTCTATTGGTGAGGCTACCGCCGTATTCATCGTCACGCTTATTTGTAATTGGCGACAAAAACTGGTGTAGCAAATACCCATGTGCACCATGTAATTCAATTAGATCTAGGCCTAGCTCGTCGGCGCGTTTGGCTGCACTTGCAAAATCAGCAATTAATTGGCCTATATCCGCTTTACTCATTGCAACAGGTACAAACGAATGCTCATCGTAAGCCAATGCAGATGGCGCAATAGTTTGCCACCCATTTTCATCGCTTGGTGAAATGGCGCCGGCGTTTTCCCACGGTTTACAGGTTGACGCTTTGCGTCCGGCATGAGCCAGCTGTATTCCTATGGGCATATCGCTGTATTGCCTAACCGCGTTTAAACTTTTGCCAAGTGCACGCTGAGTATCTGTATTCCAAAGCCCTAAATCGCCATAACTTATTCGCCCCTCGGGGCTAACAGCCGTCGCCTCTAAAATTAGCAGCCCTGCACCACTTAAACCCATTTGCCCTAAATGAATAGTATGCCAATCTGTAGCTTCTCCATTAATTGCTGAATATTGACACATAGGCGCAATAATAATGCGATTAGGGAGGGTAAGTTCACCAATGGTTAACGGTGAAAAAAGTTGGCTCATAACAAGTCCTTGATGAATGCACAGTAAAAATCAAATTGAATGTACGAACAAGCCCCCCTATTCGCCCATTAAACTCAATAAAAACCTTTGTTTAAAAGTAGATTATGGGGAGTAACAATAATTTTTAAATAACCAAAACACACAAAAATTAAGATTCATAACTTAAAAAACCAAAAAAACACAAAAAATTAACATTATTAAAAACACGCAAATCTAACGAACATGCATAGCTATTCACACACTCAATACAAGTAAAACAGTTCAAAAAACGTACCTATAGTAGGTATGCATTATAAAGTAAGAGCTTAAATCATCATCCATTAACTGAAAAACACAACTTTAACCCTTTTTTATTCTAAAAAACTGAATTTTAATTCAATTTATTCATTCCCAGATCTAATTGTGACTGATAATATATTCCATGTACTTTACTTATGTTAAATCTTTGAACTAGGGATCATTTTTATGTTTAAACCAAGCCTGTTGACCTTGGCTATGTCGGGCGCGCTTACTAGCGCTTTTTTACTCCCAAATGCAGCACTTGCTCAAGAGCAAGAAACCGCAAAAGACAAATCACTTGAAGTTATTGAAGTAACTGCAACACGACGTAGCGGCTCAGTGCAAAACGCACCACTTAATATTACAGCGCTTGATGCCGACATAATGAAAGATCAAAACATCAGCGAGCTTGCCGACGTAGCACGCTGGGTACCTGGTTTAACAATTACCGATCAAGGTGGTCGCTCTGGATCACCTATTATTGTGCGTGGTTTAAATACAAACTCATCTGGCCCATCGTCAGACGGTGGCACAGTAGCTACTTATATTAATGAAATCCCAGTTGCTATTGATATGCGCCTAGTTGATGTAGAGCGCGTAGAGGTCCTTATTGGGCCACAAGGTACACTTTATGGTGCGGGCACATTAGGGGGTGCCATTCGTTACATGCTTAAAGAGCCTGAGCTTGATTTCACATCAGTTGAAGTATTTGGCAATGTATCGCAAACACAAGAAAGCGACTCTATTGGCGGCGAAGGTGGATTCATCTTCAACCTACCATTAATTGAAGATAAACTTGCCGTTCGTGCGAGTTTAAACGTATACGAAGACCCAGGGTTTATTGACTACGGCTACGTAGTACGTGAGCCAGGCGTATCGTTACCCGATCCAGACTGGACCGATAGCTCAGCAGTTAACAACAACCTTAAAAATGTAGAAGACGCTAACGGTGAATCAACCACTACAGGGCGTATTTCTGTTCGCTTTAAACCAAGCGAAACATTTGAAGGCACACTTAACTACTTTTACCAAAACCAAGACAGCGAAGGTCGTTCAATTGTTCATTACAACACATTAAGTGCTGATAATGGCCTTAGCAACATCGTTGGTAAATACGAATCAGCGTACCGCTACGAAGAACCGCGTGAAAAAGAAAACCAATTACTAAGTTTAGAGCTAAAAGCAGACCTAGGTTTTGCTGAATTAGTATCGGCAACCGGTATTTCAAACTTTGATGCCGACGGCCAACGTGACCAAACCGATTTACTTATTCGTCTTGATTACGGTTATGAAGAATTTCCTGCATTCTCATCGTTCACGCGTGAGCTTGAAGAGCAAGACACATTCACACAAGAAATACGTTTAGTATCGCAAAACGACAGCGACATTAACTGGATTGTAGGTGGCTTTTACAACAAAATTGAAAGCGATGCGTCTAGCCAAGAGTACACACCGGGCTTTGGTGATTTTGCAGTAGAAAACTTTGGTGCAGATCAATCTCGCCCAGACCAACTTGAATACTATTCAGTTGATCGCGTTGAAATAACAGAGTCAGCTTTATTTGGTGAAATTGGTTACCAAGTTACCGACAAGCTTGATATTACCGTTGGCGCTCGTTTTTACAAATACGATGTTGAGTCTGAGTCAGCGGTCGACTTTCCATTATTCAATACCTTATTTGGCGGCGCAGGCCCAGACGACGTAACACTTAACTTTGAACAAAATGAAGCAAGCGACAACGGCAGCCTATTTAAATTTAACGCCAAGTATCAATTTACTAATTCAGTAATGGGTTACGCAACAATAAGTGAAGGCTTCAGAATTGGTGGTTCAAATGGTTTAGCACCTTGTCCTGATCCATTACCAGCTAACCAAGCGGGTTGTGGTAACCCAAGTGAAATGCTTTACGATGCAGATACAACAACTAACTACGAGCTTGGTTTTAAAAGCACATGGTTAAGAAGCCGTTTACACTTTAACGCCGCATTATTTAATATAGATTGGGACGATGCACAAGTTGCCGGTGCAACTGAGGTAGGTCAACTACCGTACCTGTCTAATGCGGGTTCAGCCAATGCGAAAGGTATTGAAATATCGTCGCGTGCAATTTTATCTGACTCATTCTCTGTGTATTCTACATATGCATACACAAAAGCAGAGTTAACATCTGACGCACCGTTCTTATTTAATTCAGACGGCACAGATGGTGCAGAAGATGGCGACCGTTTACCAGGCTCGTCTGAGCACCAGTTTTCAATGGGTGTAAACTATCAAACCGATGTGTTTAACGACAAAACGCTTGATATTAACTACGGTATTACCGCACAAAGCGATGTAATTTCTCGTGTTGGTTTACGCGACAATGGTGAAACTTTACCGGGTTATAGCTTAAGTAATATTTCGGCTAAACTAACCGCCGATGAGTGGTCAGCGACCGTTTACGTAGACAACGTATTTAATAAATACGCCGTTACGTCTGTTCGCCGTTCAGATGCCGATATTACCTCAGCAAATAGAACTGATATACAACGTAACTATGGTTACTTTATCAATCGTCCATTAACGGTAGGCATTAAATTTAATTATAAGTTTGAAATATAATTAACCGTTAAGTTTAAGTACAATCAAAAGGCTCAAATTTATTTGGGCCTTTTTTCTTTATTAACGCGTAACTAAACAATACAAATAAAAAATGCAGCCAAATTTAAAACAACTCCATCAAAGCGCTATTAAATATTTAAACGAAGGCAAAGTACAACTTGCCCACAAAAGCTTAGTAGAACTGGTTTCGCAAAAACCTGACTTTGCCGACGGCTATTTTTTACTGGCAATGGTTAACTTGCAAGTTGGGCAAATTTATAAAGCCATCAAGCTAATCGAAAAAGCCTTAACGCTTGGCTCTAGCATTGAATACACTGCACAACTGGCAAAATGTTATGCACTTACAGGTGAGTTAAAAAAAGCAAAAAATGTAGCGCTGTCAGTACCCTCAGCACAAATAAAAAAAGCACTCGACGCCGACACCTTAGGCGTTGCCCTCACGCAAGCAGGCCTGCACGAACACGCCTTAAATTATTTTGACTGTGCACTCACTTTAGCCAATGCCAAACAACAACCTCAACCCCAGTTTTATTACAACTTTGCAGTAAGCGCCAAGTTTTTGGGCCTATTTGAAAAAGCACACACCGCGTTTGAACATGCCATTGCTATTAATCCGCTTCATTATCAAAGCCACTTTGCACTCAGTGATTTAACTAAAGTAACAAAGCAAAAAAATAATATTACGCGGTTAAAGCAAGTGTTTGAGCAGGTTTCACACCCTGATGCCAAATTACACATAGGCCACGCACTAGCAAAAGAATACCAAGACATTGGCGCATTTTCTGACGCCTTTACCGCGTTACAACAAGGTAAAACAGCAAAGTATGCGCTTACCCCGTTTGATAACGCATCGTCAAACGCATTGTTTGAACATATAAAACAACTCAGTGCCGAACACAAAAACCAACAAGTAAACGGCAACCCCACTGCTGAGCCTATTTTTGTATTAGGTATGCCCCGCTCTGGCACCACATTAGTTGAGAGAATATTATCGAGCCATAGCGACGTGCAATCGGCTGGTGAACTACAAGACTTCGGTCTAAGTGTAAAAAGGTTAGGCAACACACCCACACCAAACGTGCTCGACATACAAACACTCACTAAAGCGTATGAACTTGATTTTAATCAGCTTGGCTCAACATATTTAAACGCCACCCGCGTTACTACTGGCAGCCATAAACATTTTATAGATAAACTCCCGTTTAACTTTTTTTATATCGACTTAATCACTAAAGCACTGCCAAACGCTAAAATTATTTGTATGCTGCGCGATCCAATGGACACCTGTATTGGTAACTACCGCCAGCTATTTACTATTAACAACCCTTACTACGCGTATTCACTCGATTTACTCGACACCGCTAAATTTTATAGCCGCTTTTACTCACTCATGCAGCACTTCAGCTCCCTGCACAGCAATATTAAAATTGTAAAATACGAAGAATTAGTTGCACAGCCCGAACAGCAAATAAAAGAGTTAGTCAGCTTTTGTGATTTAGCGTGGCAAGAACAATGTATAGACTTTCACTTAAACACCGCACCGGTGTCAACTGCCAGTAAAATGCAGGTGCGCCAACCACTTAACAACAAAGCAATTGGCCGTTGGAAGGCATTTAGGCCCCATACTGATGAGGCTCAAAAATACCTTTTAGAGCGAGGAATTACGTTGCAATAGCCATTAATTATGCATTGCTTTAGTAAAAGTGAATTTATAAGCCAAAGTTAAAGCTTAGGTTTATATATTCATAACACAATAAACTTTCCAGCTTTAACTAGAGAGTTTTTATATATTGCAAAAGAGAGTATTTAACTTGGCTTTTTAGATTGAACCTTTCTTATTTGAGAAATAGCTTCCATTAAAAAAGCCGTATTAAGCCCTACAATTATTAACCCATTAACAGCCGTTAAACTGCCAAGCAGCCGCCATTGAGTGCCCAACACAACATCGCCATAACCAAGTGTTGTAAAGGTAACAACCGAAAAGTAAAGAGCGGGCTCTAGTTCACTAAATACATCAAAAATTAAAAATATAGCAGCCCATAACCACGCACTCGCCGTTAAGCCTCCAACGAGCCAAATTACCATCGCCGTTACCACAAAAATCATTTTTAAGGTTTTTGAGCCTTTTAATAACCAGTCGCTAATATTGGCCAACACTTTTGATAAAACACCAATAAACATTGCTTGTATAAGCACCGTGCCACAAATAACAAACGTTCCTATAATTAGCTGTATGAGCATTTTAATCCCACTGCATAAATCCTTATATTTTAAATAACATTATACATAAAACTAACAACAAGGTAGGCACCTGTAATAACTAAAATAAAGTATTTTCACTCTCGGTATTAAACAGTTTATTACCACTATTAGTGCCTGCTAAAACTAAAAAAGCCCATGAAAACCAAAGCATAAAAATATTTAATTGAATAAAAAAGTGAAAAAATCAAAGTGAAAGGGGGGGCGGTACCCTTAATAATCGCCAAATCGCGAAGCAACCGCTGGTAAGGCAGTAAAAATATAAACGCGGGGCTTAAATCATCAATGATATAAAAATTACGGAAAAGTCATACCTGTACTTGCTTTAACTCACATTTAATTCAATTCTCATTAAGCTCGATAGATAAGATTTAGTCTGCAAAGTGCCATTTCCGGCCGTTCGTGACGCCGGTTACAACCTTGTTAAGTGAATTAAAGCTGATTGTCTTGCCAGTAAGAGCTGCAATGCAAAGGTAATTCAATAGGATGCTTTTCACCACTTTCACGATAAAGCTTAAGCCTTTCTTTAAATGAGATTAATTCTCCACCATTAAATGATGAGGTGTCGTAAAATTGTCGTCCTTTATTGATGAAATCTAAAGTAATTTCGTATTGGAAACGCCACCATAAAAGCAACGCTCCTACTTCGGTAATTGTACTTCTTTTTAGGTAAACCCACGCTGACGCTCTAACATCTCTTTCTGCCATCAGGCTGTATGGGTTGTTAAATCCTGCGAGCTTGTCGATTATCATATACACCTAACAATTTACTGGTGCGCTCATCGCGCATATTTCTGCCGACGCCACACTCATTTATCTACCTTATATAGTTTTAACAAATAACCTAAGGTATTACTATAGCTGAGTTTTCTATAACTTTAAGTAAAGTTAAATGAAACAAAATACGCGTGACGCTTGTTCGCTTGAATATATGCGCGAACAACACAGTTAACAAATCAATTAACTGTTATAATTAAGCCAACCTCAATGACCGGTTATCGCTCATAGCTGCCCTTAATAACCATTCAAACATGATCAAATTTTAAAGCTTTGCCTTAAACTAGGCACACACGTCGATGGAACCTATCGCTCATTCAAAACACTTAATTTAGTTAGCTTGGGCGCCCCACCACAACGCTTATTTACTTTTGTGTCGGTTCAACTGCCAATAATGTCGATTCAGATAAACATTAATGAAGCTGGTTAAAAAACTCGCTAAATTTCTTATCAACAAAACGCCAAATACCTATTTATTGATAAGGAATACAGTCATGAACATTATTACAAAAACAGTTATAGCACTGAGTTTAGCAAGCCACTTTAGTGCGTATGCCATTGACCTGCGAGTCGACAACATTCGTTTATACCAAAGTAGTTCGCAAAGCTTTTCTGCGCCGAGTTCGCTTTATATTGACGATGGTAAAATAGTAAGTATTACTAAAGCGACCGACCCACAACAAAATGCCGACAATACTATTAATGCCAACAACCAATATGCAATACCCGGTTTAATTGATTTACATGTACATTTGGGCTCATCGGGCAGTAACTTTACTGAGTTTCAGTATTTGCCGGTTAGGTCGCACTTTAATTCTAATTTGTATTTAGGCGTAACTAATATTGTTGATTTGTTTTCGTTTGAACAAACCCTAAACGAAGCCGCTCAATTAAAAGCAACCCAACTAACCCCTAACCTTTTTTATGCAGGTACTTTGTTTACCAACCCTGGCGGACATGGCACGCAGTTTGGCGGCCAAGCATACGAAATTGCAAAAGATGAAGACATAGCAGCGCTGTGGCAAAAACATATAAGCACTAATCCACATGTAACTAAAGCGGTTATTGAAACCTTTGGCGGTGTAGGTAAATCGTTAACTGATAGCCAACTGGCTGAGCTAGGTAAGCGCTCTAAAGCCGCTAATTTACCGTATTTTGTGCATGTTTCTACACTAAATGATGGTAAACGCGCAATTAAGGCCGGTGCAACGGCTTTAGCGCACGGTATTAATAGCGAAGCGATTGACGATGAATTTATTACGCTAATGAAACAGCATGATGTAACCTACATACCTACCCTTGCGGTGTACCACAATCATAGCGATGAAAAGCATAACCACACTATTAGCTCACAAAGCGAGTTACTAAAAACCATTCCTGAAAAGCTTCAAGGGTGTTTGTTTGAAAAGGTGCCTGCACCTTCAAAGTGGAAAGAGCACGCGTGGGATGAGCGTAAAACCGCTTATGCAAATATACAAAAGCTACATAAAGCTAATATTACTATTGGCACAGGCTCTGATGCCGGAAACCCCTACACGCTGCACGGTACTGGGTTACACAACGAGTTAGATGCACTTAAAAAAGCGGGTCTTACTAATGGTGAAATAATTAATGCGGCTACTGTTAACGGCGCAAAGGCTATTAATAAAGCCAGTAGTATTGGCAAGCTTGCTAAAGGCTTTGAGGCAAGCTTTGTACTGCTTAAGCAAAACCCGCTTGATGATATAAACCACATTCACACTATCTCAGAGGTTTATAAATCAGGTATACAAGTAGACCGCCCAGCACTTATTACTCAAAACAAAGCCATAAAGCCACAAGGTCCCGCTTGTAATGAAGTAATAAAAAGCAGCCAAGCGCAGCATGTTATTGATGATTTTACCGGTGATACACCATGGCAAGCCTTAAGCGATTCAGTAATGGGTGGTCAATCTGTTGCAGCGCTTACAACGAATAAAAATAGCTTAACCATTGATACAACCATTACAAAGCCTACCAGCTTTGGTGCATGGGCGGGCGCTGAAATTAAGTTTTCGTCACCAGCTGATGCCTCAGCATTTAAAGGTATTCGCTTAACCTATAAAGGCTCAACTACACCTTTTGCTATGTCTGTTTATCATAGTGATGTAAAAGATTGGGATCACTTTAGTGTACTTTTAAAACCACGCGATGAGTGGACCACGCTTGATATACCTTTCACTAAATTTAAACAGTTTGGGTTTGGTAGCCCCGTTACGTGGTCGGCAACAGAATTAACTGGAGTTAACTTAATGTGGCGTAAAATGCCAGGCGCAAGCAACGAGCCGTTAAAAAACACATTACAAATCAAAGAGCTAACTTACTTTTAAATAAGTAACAGTCAAAACACAAACTCTTTGGGTTTTGACTGTTTTTTGTTATGGTTTAATCACTTACAAAAAGAAGCACCTATTATGCTCAAACATCCTTTTTACAAATACAGCTTTTTTATTCTACTAATTGTTGATATTGCTTACGCCCTTGGGCTGATAATTGCTAACTCTGCGCCCTTAACAGGCGGCAGTGCACTCGCTGCAACCGTGTGGTTTATTACTTTTTATTGGGTTCCGGTATGGAGTGCGGCAGCCGTTATTTTTTACCTGCGCAATAAGCACATTAATAAAACAGCACTTGAATGGTTAATTGCCGTTGTATTTATGGCCCTCGGTAATGTGCTTACCGATGTATTACTGACACTGCTTTTTGATGGGCATAAATCAATGGGGATATTTGTTGTATTTAACGGCTTACTTTGGGGCTCGTGTATTTACCTTACCAGTATTTTTATTGAAAGCAAAAAACGCGTAACAGCCGAAAAACATGCGCTTAAACAAGCCCAACTTGCTACATTGCGATACCAGCTAAACCCTCACTTTATGTTTAATAGCTTAAATACAATTTCCGCTTACATACACACAAAACCCGATTTAGCCGATGAAGTACTGCATGAACTGGCTGATATTTTAAGGTACTCGCTTGATACCGCAGAGCAACAGCAAATACCTTTACAGCAAGAGCTTACCATAATAGAAAAGTACCTAAATATTGAAAAAGCACGCTTTGGCGATAAGCTTAAGGTTAATTACCACATTCCCAATACCCTTAAAAACAAAACGCTACCACCGCTACTTATTCAACCTATTATTGAAAATGCAATTAAGCACAATGCTAAACAAACCTCACTCACACTTAATATTACCCTGAGTGAAATGTCTAACGGGGTAAAAATTGTGATAAGCGACAACGGAAAAGGCTTTACTGACGATGTATTAAAATGTGGCTACGGAAAAGGTATAGGGATGAAAAACATTATGTTACGCGTTAATCAACTTGGACAAAGTAAAGTATTGCTCAGTAATGATAATGGTGCTGTTGTTACGCTGGAGCTAGCGTTATGAACAATATAAATCTGCCAAATAAAACGACTAAAATGCGCATACTGTTTGCCGATGACGAGCTCCCTGCTCGCGAAAAATTAAGCCATCAATTAAGTTTAATGGAGCATGTTGACGTGGTAGGCATAGCCACAAATGGCAAAGAGGCCATTGCATTAATTAATGAGCTGACTCCTGATGTGGTATTGCTTGATATTCAAATGCCTGAAATTAATGGCCTTGAACTTATTGATTTACTTAACTACCAACCCATTATTATTTACACCACCGCGTACGACCAATTTGCGATTGAAGCATTTGAGCACGCCTCAACTGACTATTTACTCAAACCTTTTCCAATTGCACGATTAAAAAAAGCGTTAGCCAAAGCGCAGCAGCAATTAGAGCAACAACGAGCGCACACTCATGTAACTAGCTGCGAAGGTGAACCCGCTTTTACACTCACCGAAAGTTCATTAAACAAGCTGGTTAGTAAAAGTGGCGAGCGCATATTTTTGCTTTCCCCAAGCGACATTAAATTTATTAAATCAGAGCAAGGAAATAGCTTAGCGTGGAATGGAGAAACGTTTAATCATTTGAGCGACACGCTCGATCAGCTTGAACACGCCCTAGCCGCGCACAACTTTGTGCGTATTCATCGCAGCTATTTGGTTAATATTGACCATATAAAAGAAATACAGCGCTGGTTTAACGGCAAATTGATGGTGATTGTAAATGATGATGTAAAATCGGAGCTTAGCACCAGCAGAGCCGGTGCCGATAAGCTAAAACAATTACTGCATATTTAGGCTTATTTTAAAGTTAGCTACTGATCATTACTTGAGTAAACACTTAAAATAGGAAATTTATATTCAGCAAACGAGACAGTTACCGACTGCGTTTCGTTACCCTTAAAACTTAATTTAAAAGGTTGAGGAGGTAGTCGCGTTCCATCAGCGAACAAAGCCAGTAAGTGGTCTTCGTTAAGCTCACGATTACCCGCCGATAAATTAGTGAGTGTTATTACTGCCCAGCGTTCACCCTCGTTATTACTCATTAATATGTAATTTAAAACATTGAAGTCGCCTTTTTTAGGCGTAATGTTAGCATCGTTTGGAAATGCTAAATGCAAGCTATTAGGTATGGCTCTGTCTACGTTAATTACGTTCTCAGTATTTGCCAATACCGAAGACGACAGTATAACCAACATTAAAATCCATGCTTTAATCATATTAATAACCTCCTTCAAGCGTACTTATTGACGTTTGTATAGTCTACATAGTTAAGCATACTCTCAGCATTTACCTATTATGTAAACATACACAACAAATTCAATAATGCTCACTAAGCGCTCATTCAGCGTTGCTTGTGTAACCTTAGCTTTAATTTCACCTAATAAACATGGCGATTAAACGGAGAAAATTACATGGCAACCACATTTAACAGTTCAGGCGCGATTGAACATTCGCAATTGGCTTTATTAAACACTGAGCACAGCATTCAAGTAAGAGGCGCACGTGTTCATAACTTAAAAAATGTGGATGTAAACCTGCCCCGTAATTCGCTTGTGGTGTTTACTGGTATATCGGGCTCGGGTAAATCATCGCTCGCCTTTGGAACATTATTTGCTGAATCGCAGCATCGTTACCTTGATTCGGTGTCGCCTTATGCACGCAGGTTAATCGATCAGGTTGACGAACCCGATGTAGATTCAATTGAAGGGCTGCCACCAGCAGTAGCAATGCAGCAACAGCGCGGTACGCCTTCTGTTCGTTCATCGGTTGGGAGCGTAACTACTATTTCTAACGCGCTGCGAATGCTTTACTCACGCGCTGGCGAATACCCTAAAGGGCAGAGCATTTTGTATGCCGATGCGTTTTCTCCAAATACCCCCGAAGGTGCATGCCCACAATGTTCGGGCATTGGCCGCACTTTTGAGGTAACCGAACAACTACTTGTGCCCGACAATACAAAAACGATACGCGAAGGCGCAATAGAAGCTTGGCCACCAGCATGGCAAGGTAAAAACTTAAGTCGCATACTGGTATCACTTGGTTACGATATCGACATACCATGGTATGAGTTGCCGCAAAAAGCACGCGATTGGATTTTATTTTCAGACGATACCCCCACTGTGCCTGTTTATCCAGACTACACTATTTTAGAGGTTAAAAACGCCATTAAAAATGGCGAAAAACCTCGCTATAAAGGTACTTTTACCAGTGCTAAGCGCTTTGTTCTTAAATCTTTTGCTACAACACAAAGTCCTCGTATTAAAAAACGAGTGTCGCAGTTTATGCAAATATCCCCATGCCCAAGCTGTAAAGGTAAAAAGCTTAAAAAAGAGTCGTTATCGGTTAAAGTCGCAGGCCTTGATATAGGCGAAATTTCGCAGTTAACACTAAACGAACTTGCAGATAAATTAAGCATTGCTGCTAATCTCCCTGCTAAAAGTAACGCTACACACCCAGAAAAAGCCATCGTCGCTAAGCGTATTACAAGCGATATTATTAAACGTATAGAATCACTGGCTAAACTTGGCTTAGGGTATTTATCGCTTGAGCGTACCACCCCATCGTTATCACCAGGGGAGTTACAACGTTTGCGGCTAGCAACGCAACTTCGCTCAAAATTATTTGGTGTTGTGTATGTGTTAGATGAACCTTCGGCAGGTTTACACCCTGCCGATACACAAGCACTTTTAAGCGCATTAGATGAACTAATAGCTGCTGGTAACTCTGTATTTGTGGTTGAGCACGACGTAAGTGTTATTCGACATGCCGATTGGGTAGTCGATGTTGGACCAAATGCGGGCTCTCATGGCGGTAACATAGTTTATAGCGGCCCCGTTGAAGGCTTGAAGCAAATTAGTAGCTCACATACTAGTCAATATTTATTTAAAAATAACCAACCCCAGCAGGCTCCCATACAAAACAAGCAACGCCAACCTAAAGCGTGGCTAGCGCTTAAAAATGTTGAACGTAATAACTTACAAAAGCTTAATGTAGAATTTCCGCTTGGGGTTATTACAAGTGTTACGGGAGTATCTGGCTCTGGTAAATCAAGCTTAGTAAGCCAAGCACTTGTTGACTTGGTTTACGATGCACTGGGGCAAAAATCGCAGCCACAAATGCCAACCGACGAAGCAGAGTTACTCGAGCAAGAGCTCAACGTAGCAACCGGCGGACAAATAACTCAGGGCATTGAACACATAAAGCGCCTAATTACGGTTGATCAAAAAGCCATTGGCCGTACGCCTCGCTCAAACCTTGCAACGTACACGGGCTTATTCGATCAAGTACGTAAGCTATTTGCAAACACCACTGAGGCAAAAAAGCGAAAATACGATGCCGGTCGCTTTTCGTTTAATGTTAAAAAAGGCCGCTGCGAAAACTGTGAAGGCGTAGGCTTTGTAAGCGTAGAACTGTTATTTTTACCCAGCGTGTATTCGCCTTGCCCTGTGTGTAATGGCAAGCGCTATAACCAAAAAACACTCGACATTACCTATAAAGAGAAAACCATTGCCGATGTTCTCAACTTAACCGTTGAGTCAGCGCATACATTTTTTGCCGATGAACCCGCTATTTTGCGCGCGCTCAATGCGCTTTTACAAGTAGGCCTTGGCTATTTACGTTTAGGGCAACCTGCTACTGAGCTTTCGGGCGGCGAGGCACAACGTATTAAACTTGCCACTGAACTACAACGAACACAGCGTGGCGATACGCTTTATATTTTAGATGAACCAACCACAGGCCTACACCCAAAAGATGTAGCCATGCTAATGGCGCAGTTAAATGGCTTAGTTGATTCTGGCAACACCGTCATTATGGTTGAGCACGATATGCAAGTAGCCAGTAACAGTGATTGGGTTATTGATATTGGCCCAGGAGCCGGCGACGAAGGCGGGGTAATAGTTGCACAAGGCAAACCTGAAAAGGTCGCTGAGTCACAAAAAAGTAAAACGGCGCCATTTTTAAAAGCGCAGTTAAATCACGCAGGTTCTAATTAAAAATTAATAGTCGTTATGCGCAAAATAATAAAGAGCCACGTGCTCTTTATTATTAATCTAAGGCTAACCAAACACCTACAAGCATCATTAAACTGCCTGCAATTCGGTTCATCCATTTAATATTATCGCCTCGGGCTAAAAACAAGCGTAGGCTTTTACCACCTGTTGCATACGCTAACATACTTACGAATTCGGTTATCATAATTACGCTAAGTAAAATAAATAACTGTGGCGCAACAGCCTGGTCAACATTAATAAACGGCGGCAATAGTGAGATCATAAACGCCCACCCTTTCGGGTTAGCAACGGCGGTAATAAATCCTTGCGTAAAAAGCGACTGCCTACTTACATCACTTGGGCTATGTGTATTAACCGACATTTTACCTTTGGCGCGCCACATATTTATACCTATGTAAATTAAGTAGGCACCACCGACCCATTTTAAAATAGCGAACGCATCAGGGTAATTTAGCATAACACTTGCAACCCCAAGTACCGCCGCAATAGCTACACTCGCAACCCCTAACAGCTCACCTATCATCATCCACAGGGTGCGGCGCACACCGATGCTCATACCTAATGTCATGGCAAGCGTCATGCACATACCGGGCGTTATCGACACAAAAAAGAACGTAGGAATAAAAACTGCCAGTGCTGCTACATCAATCATTAATTTACTCTCGTATTCATAACAAAAACGCGGCTATAAGTAGCCGCGCTGTTGCTTACCTATGTGTATTGTTATTGCTGGGTATTAACAGCAGGCTCGCTAACGACCTCTACTGGCTGTGGTGTATCATTTAACAAATACTTATCTAGCCACTGCTCTTGCTCCCACAATACATGTAATAAGCTTTTACGTGCGCGGTAGCCATGAGCTTCGTAAGGCAGCATAACTAAACGGGCATCTTTTCCTAAGCCTTTAAGCGCGGCATACATGCGCTCACTTTGCATTGGAAAAGTGCCTGAATTAGGATCCTCTTTACCGTGTATCATGAGCATTGGCTCATTGATTTTTTCGGCGTGAAAAAACGGCGACATATTAGCGTATACACTTTGCGCCTGCCAAAAATCACGTTCTTCCCCCTGAAAACCAAACGGTGTTAACGTACGGTTATACGCACCACTGCGAGCAATACCTGTTTTAAATAAATCACTATGCGCCAATAAGTTAGCCACCATAAATGCACCGTATGAATGCCCTGCTATGGCTATTTTGTCTTTATCAGCAATCCCCTTTTCAACCAGAACATCTACTGCTGCTTTGGCGCTAGAAACCAGCTGTTTTCTGAAGTGATCATTTGGCTCACTACCATCAACACCTACAATCGGCATTTTAGGATCGTCAAATACGGCAATACCTTTGGCAAGGTACGGCATTGGGCCCCAGTAACCTATATACGTAAACTCGTAAGGCGACTCGCGAACTTGCGACGCTACGGCTTTGTCTTTGTATTCAAGCGGGTAAGCCCACATAAGCACAGGCAAAGTGCCTTGTGTTTTGTCGTACCCTGGTGGTAAATATAACGTGCCAGAAAGCTCAACACCGTCGTCGCGCGTGTAACGCACTTGTTCTTTTGTTACCCCTTTAAAAGCAGGGTATGGGTGTTCAAATTGCGTTAGTTGGGTTAGCGAATCGTTATCTAAATCACGAATGAAAAAGTTAGGCTGCTCAGTTTTAGACTCACGAACAGTAATAAAGCGTTCGCCTTCGTCATCAAGCAGCGCCCTTACACGCTCGTAATAAGGCGCTTTAGATTGCCATAAACGCTTGCTGCTATTTGTTTTTACATCGTACCTGTCTAAAAACGGGATGTTACCTTGTTCTGACGCACCATTGCCACGCAGGTAAATATAACGCCCACCAACCACTTTAATTACATTAGCGCCTAAATCGTTACGCTCGTAAATAGCATTACCGGGATCTTTATAAGCATCGTTATAACTGCGCTCCGAAAACAGCACACGGTTACTATCGGCATTACGTGGCTGAATAACATACGTACGCAATTGACGGTCGCTAAAGCGCCAATCGCTCAGCATAGCAATGTCGTTATTAGCCCACTCCATACCCGCATAACGACGTTCTACTTTTGCAAATAACTTTGGCTCGCGTTTAAACGGTGCACGTAGGCTATAAATGTAGTCATGGTGCGGTACGTCAGTTTTCATGTCGCCGCCATCTTGCGCTTCTGCCCAAATAACTTCAGCACCCTGGTCTGCTCGCCATTCAAAATTACGTCTTCCTGTACGTACACTGTCGTAACCTTGTGGAATATTATCGGCCAAAGGTTGCTTAGCAAGCTCGGCTAATGCAAAACCGCGCATACCCCATATTTGCCACGTTGTCGCAAAGCGGCTGTAAGGCACTTGATACGAAAACGGCTCGTTAATTCCCGCCACCAAAATATTAGTTGAGTCGGGCGATACCGAAAACGATTTAAAAAGTGCAGGACTGCCAATAGCTTGGGCTTTTCCATCAAGGGTAATGTAAGCCAACTGGCCTTGACCAAAAAACTTAAATTGAGCTTCATCAAATGGGCTCGTTAATAAATTTTGATACGTGCGTGCGGGGGCTTTTTCGCCAGTGCTTTGCTGAATAACTGGCACAACATTTTGACTGTTGTTTTCTAGTCGTGGTTTACCCACATTTACAGCAAGGTTTGCAATAATGGCTGTGCTGTCTGGTAACCATTGGTATGGCGATGCCGTTAAAACTGAATTTAACGCAGCACTCGATAGCATTTTTGCTTGTTTACTTTCAACACTATAAAGCCATAAATTTGCTTCGTTTGTTTGTTCAACAATAAACGCTAAGTATTTGCTATTAGAAGACCACTTAGGCGAGCGAATAATACCATTTGGTAAGTTATTAATATTAATAACAGTGCCACTTTGCACATGTTTAAGTTCTACAGCACTAAAATTTGCGCGCACCCGTGTGCGTGAAAAATTAGCCGGGTTTAGTTTAATCCCCGCAAGCTTTAACTCTTCAATTGCAAGCTCATCAAGCGATACAACACGCCTGCGTTCAAATAGCGCAAGCCACTGACCATCACTTGATAAGTAACTTGTGGGCGCCAATTTAGCATCTACCACTGCCGCTAAATCAGGCGAAGGAGTTTGGTAGCCCTGCTCTGCATGACTAAATGGTAGTAATACAACACAACAAATAAAGGCAACTAACAGCCTAAAAGCGTTCATGTTTTTATCCTTTTGTTATTTTTTACACAATTAAGTGTATATAAACACGTTTTGCTTTGTTCATAAAGCATTAAGGTGGCTCAACACATGGCAAAAGATGACTTAACAGCCATGTTTAAGCTACACTAACGCGTTTTTAATTTATCACTGCGACAAACACAACTATGCATAACAAAGCTAAATCTGTCACAATTTTTGATGTTGCCGACCTTGCAGGTGTGTCTAAGTCAACGGTGTCTTTGGTGCTTACTCAAAGTAAAAAAGTCAGTGATAAAAGCAAACAAAAAGTATTAAAAGCAATTGATGAGTTAGGCTACGTTTATAACCGCGATGCCGCAGCTATGCGCTCAAAGCGCTCTAATTTAATCGCTGTGGTTATAAATGATTTAACTGACCCTGTTATGGCACAGTTGGCCACCGAGCTTGAGCTAATATTAAACAATGAAGGTTTTCAGGCCGTTATTGTTAGCAGTAACAATAACGTTGAGCAGCAAACACAGGCAATTAATAAACTAAAAGAATACAACGCCGCCGGATTTATAATTTGCCCTGTGACTAATACATGCACCCAATGGTTAGACACATTAAGTTCTCAGCATAGCGTTGTTACGTTAATGCAAGAGCTTGCATTTAGTAATGCACCTTGTGTGTTACCCGACTACAAAAAAGCAAGCCATATAGTTAGCATGCATTTACTTTCTCAAGGGGTTACAAACATTGCGTTTATAGGCAGCAATTTACAATTAAGCAGCTGCTTAACACTTCAACATGGCTTTAATACCGCATGTGCCCAACACAGTATATCGCCACTAAACGCAATCGAATGTGGTGAAAATTCCGCTCTTAGTGCCAAAAATGCTTTTGCACAGGCTTATAAAAGCACCCCTGCTATTAACGCTATTGTGTGTGCGAATGACATTATCGCCCACGGCGTGCTAGCAAGCATTAACACATTAAACTTAGCAGCTAATCAACGCATTAAAGTAGTAAGCTGTCAGCAGGTTAAAAATAGCGCCTTGCTTGACGACACATTAACGAGTGTTGCAATCAGCACGCATGAAATCGCAAAACGTTGCCTTTTAGTACTACAAGAACTATTACAAAATACAGCCCCACCAGTTAAAACACTGGTAAATGTTAACTTACAAATTAAAGAGTCTAGCCAATGAAAAAAGTGCTGGTAATTGGCTACGTATGGCCAGAGCCCAACTCATCCGCTGCGGGTACGCACATGATGTCATTATTGAACGCATTTACAGCACAAAACTGGCAAGTGGAGTTTGCTACTCCCGCTCAACGCACAGAGCACATGGTAAACCTTGACGACTTTGGTATAACAAGCCAAAGCATTGCCCTTAACTGCGAAAGCTTTGACGTATACGTTAAATCGTTCAGCCCAGACATAGTCATGTTTGACCGCTTTATGATGGAAGAGCAATTTGGTTGGCGCGTAGATAAGCATTGCCCTAATGCTATTAAAATTCTCGATACCGAAGATTTACAATGCCTACGAAACGCACGCCATGAAGCCCACAAAGGCGAGCGCGAATTTACAACCAGTGACTTACATTCTGATATCGCAAAGCGTGAAATTGCAGCCATTTTACGCTGTGACCTAAGCCTAATTATTTCAAGCTACGAAATGGAATTACTCAATAGCGTATTTAAGGTCGAACCAAGCTTATTACACCATTTACCGTTTATGGTCGATTTAACCTCGTTGCCCGAAACCACAAAAAGCTTTGATGAACGTCAGCACTTTATGACGATAGGTAATTTTAGGCATGCGCCAAACTGGGATGCAGTTCTTTACTTGCAAAAAATATGGCCGTTAATTCGTAAACAACTACCAAAAGCTGAGCTACATATTTATGGCTCTTACCCGCCACCTAAAGCCACAGCACTTAATAACCCTAAAACGGGTTTTTTAATAAAAGGCTGGGCCGATAACGCCTATGATGTAATGCAAAGTTCGCGCGTATGTTTAGCACCTCTTAGGTTTGGCGCCGGTATTAAAGGTAAATTACTTGAAGCCATGATTATGCAAACACCCAGCGTTACCACCAGTATTGGTGTAGAGGGCATGCATAACGATTTACCTTGGTCTGGTAAAGTGGCTAATAATACCGAAGACTTTGCAAATGCAGCCGTTGAGCTTTACACCAATGAAACCGATTTTAAACATGCCCAGCAAGCTGGCAATACGCTACTTAACACCGTATACGACAAAGTAAAATTAAGCGCGGCGCTCATTAATAAAATAGATGCAATAGGCAGCGATTTAAGCGCGCATCGTGAAAAAAACTTTACCGGACAAATGCTCAAACATCATACAATGCGAAGCACACAATACATGGCGCAATGGATAGCGGAAAAAAATAAAAAATTAGATTAAAAATGACTAGACACACACCAATTAGTCTTTAAAATCGCGCCCATTACATATGGGCGTTTTAGCCTATACTTTTAGCTAATTTATTTACACACTGGCCTAAATAAGATTTGAAAACTGCAACCTTTACAGAAAAACGCAAATTTATCGTTAAGTTGGGTAAAATGCTTCATAAATACGGTACGCCTGCCTACCGCTTAGAAGCACACTTAATGGAAGTCGCCACATACTTAGGCCTCAAATCGTCGTTTGTTATGTCGCCCACCTCGGTCACCTTTGTTATTTGGACCGACGGCCATGAAGATGAGTATACGCATGTGGCACGAGTAGATCCTGGCGATCATGATTTAGGATCACTTGCCGATACCGACGACCTTGTAAATAAAATGCTTAATGAAGAATTGTCTCTTCAAGAAGTAGACCAACAGCTAGATATAATTTTTGATGCCCCTAACCCTTACAATAAATTAACCACAGGTATTGCATTTGCAACCTCGGGCGGCGCATTTGCAATGCTTATGGGCACCAGTTGGACCGATGTAATTTGGTCTGCGTTACTCACCCTTGTGGTGTATATCTTTGTATTGTGGTCTATGCGCTCTAAACGTGTAGCGCATATGCTTGAACCACTTGTTGCTATTGTTTCAGCAATTATGGCCTGTGCTGTAAGCGTTTATATAACACCCGAAGTAAACATACGCTTAGTGGTGCTTTCTGCCATTATTGTATTTATACCGGGCCTTGCGCTTGCACTTGGATTGGCAGAGCTTGCAGCTCGCCACTTGGTCTCGGGTACAGCAAGAGTAATGGACTCATTTATGTTGCTGTTTAAACTCTATTTTGGTGGCTTTATAGGTATAGGCATTGGCTTTGCACTTTTTGGCCAAGCAGACTTTGTTCAACCGGAGCCTTTACCCAGCTGGACACCTTGGCTTGCTATATTTTTACTGTGTAGCAGCCTAATAGTTATATTTAGAACCAAACTAAAACATGCGGGTTGGTCTATTGCATCAGGCTTTATAGCCTATGGCACAAGTATTGGGTCAGCAATGTATTTAGATTACACATTGGGTACTTTTGTTGGCGCGTTATCGGTGGGTATTTTTAGTAATTTATTTAACCGTGTTGCTAATGCGCCGGCTTCAATTGTGGCAATGCAGGGCTTGATTGTATTAGTCCCAGGTAGCAAAACCTACATTGGCTTAAATTCACTTATTGAAGGCCAAGACTTTATATATGCAGAGCATATAGGCCAGCAAACATTTTTAATATTTATGTCGCTTGTAGCCGGGCTTATATTTGCAAACGTTGCCTTACCGCCTAAAAAAAGTTTATAAAAAGCAGCGCGGTACATTCCGCGCTATTCATTCTTTATTTTATCACCTTCATTTAACGCCCTCTTTTGAGCATTAATCGCATTTTTTAGTTTATTAACCTTAGCTTGTTATACTAATCTGGATTTTAAAAATAAAGGATATAACAATGCTTAAGACAAGCTTAGCGCTAGCAATCGGGCTTTCAAGCAGCCTTGCATTTGCGCAATCAGCAATCACAGTTGAAGACATTCCAAAAGTAAAATCGGTAATACAAACAAGTATTAGCCCAGATGGTGAAAGCGTTGCATTTACACGCTCGTTACCACGCAAACTTTACATTGACGAAAATGGCAGCAATTACAGCGAACTTTACGTTGTAGACGATGAAGGTGTTGAACGCCCATTTATTACCGGCTCGGTTAATATTAAAAGCCTACAATGGTCAAACGACAGCAAAACAATTTACTTTTTGGCAAAGCTTAAAGACGATAAATTCACTTCGCTTTACCAAATTCCTGTTGATGGCGGACAAGCACAAGCAGTTATGTCGTTAAAAGGGACTTCTATTTCAAGTTATCAACTAAGCCCAGACAACAAACAGCTTGCGTTATTAGCGATGCCCGCTGCCGACAAATCAGATAAAGAATTAAAAAAACTTGGTTTTAAAGCAGAAGTATACGAATTAGGTTTAAAAAACAAACAGCTCTTTGTTGTTGATTTGGCCAAAGAAGATAAACCATTATCGCCAACAGCCATAAACATTGATAGCTATGTAAGCGATGTTAACTGGTCAGCCGACAGTGAAAAGCTACTCGTTAAAACTCAACCTACAGCACTTATTGACGATCGCTATACTAAATCAATGTGGCACCTTTACGATATTGCTAACGAAAAAGTAACCTTATCGTTTAAAACACAGGGTAAACTGGGCGATGCAGAGCTGTCGCATGATGGTAAATACGTCGCTATTTTAGGCGCAGAAGATCAGCACGACCCAGCAACTGGCCGCTTATTTATTGCTGACACTGAAACCGCAAAAATCACTGAGTGGCTACCTAAATTTATGGGCCACGTCGTTGATTTTGAATGGTCGCATAAGCGTAACACGCTTAACTTTATTGCCAATGTAGGTACGCAAAGCTTTGTTGCCAGTATCAAAGCAGGCTCTAATAAATACAAAAAGCTAGTTGATGAAGGCCAATTTATTGCAACGCAGTTAAGTGTTTCTGACTCAGATAAAACATTGGCACTTCGTGGTAACAGTGCAAAGCATCCTAACGAAGTGTTTATTGTGCGTAGTAAAAAAGCAAAGCGTTTAACAGACTCAAACAGCTGGCTGAACGATAAACGTTTTGCTAAACAAGAAACGATTAAACTTAAAGCGCGTGATGGCGTTGAACTAGACGGCGTACTTGTATACCCGCTCGATTACAAAAAAGGCACACGCTACCCACTTATAATGTCAGTACATGGCGGCCCAGAAAGTCACGACAAAGATGGGTGGATCACCAATTACTCTCGCCCTGGCCAAATGGGTGCTGCACGTGGGTACGCGGTATTTTATCCAAACTATCGTGGTTCTACAGGTAAAGGCGTTGATTATTCAAAGCTAGGGCAAAACGATTACGCTGGTAAAGAGTTTGACGACCTAGTGGACTTTAAAAACCATTTAGTCGACATGGGTCTAGTTGACAGCAAACGCGTTGGTATTACAGGTGGTTCTTACGGCGGTTACGCCTCTGCTTGGGGTGCAACAAAACTAACTGAACATTTTGCAGCAAGTGTTATGTTTGTGGGTGTCACTAACCAACTTTCTAAGTTTGGTACCACTGATATTTCAAACGAAATGCACTTAGTGCATGCCCGTTCATACCCGTGGGATAAATGGCAATGGTATTTAGAGCGCAGCCCAATTTACTGGGCTGGTCAGTCAGAAACACCGTTGCTTATTATGCACGGTAAAGACGATCCACGCGTACACCCTGCACAGTCAATGGAGCTTTACCGCTACATGAAAGTACAAGGTAAAGATGTACGCCTTGTTTATTACCCGGGTGAAGGCCACGGCAACCGTAAAGTGGCAGCACAATACGACTACAGCTTACGTTTAATGCGTTGGATGGATAACTATTTAATAGAGGGTAAAAAAGACATGCCTGATTACGAAATAGACCACGCAGCAAAACTTAAAGCAGTAAAAGATGCCAATAAATAATTTGTGGTAAGTTAAAATATTAAGGCCGGCATTGTTGCTGGCCTTTTTTTATTATTTGTAGAACCAATATCCCCTAGCAAGCTCATGCTGTGATAAAATCTAAATTAATTCTTCGCCTCAATTTCATGATTCGACCGCTATGTCTAACAGCCCTTGTTTTACCCCATTTGCTCAACCTGTTTCCACTATTCCTTTACCGGAACAGTTTACTTACCCCTTTTTTTACGAGCCACACCCGTTAACTATTGCAGCAAGCGAACAATTGCAACAGCAACTCGAAACACTGCCACATTTAAAAGCTGAAAACGCGGGTAAAATGTTTGGCGTGTTAGTGGTTAAAAATGAGCAAAACGAACTGGGCTTTTTAGCTGCCTACTCAGGGCAAGTTGACGCAAACAAAGCCAGTATTAACTTTGTGCCCCCTATTTCAAGTATGCAATTAAACGATGAAAATTACTTAGCTAAAAGTAAAATAATAAATGACTTGAACGCACAAATAGACGAACTTGAAAACAGTGAACAACTAAAGAGCATTAGCCAATTATTAGCTACCGCCAACGAAGGCTTTGAAAAAGAGCTGCAAGCGCAGCATGCTTTAATGCAAAAAAGCAGAAAAAAGCGTAAAAAACAACGCAGCGACGCTGAAAAAAAATCGAGTAAAACCAAAATTCAACAACTCAAAAAAAAGCTAGCAACACAAAGCATTGAAGAAAAAAAGCAGCTTCAGGCATTAAAGCAAAAATGGCAAACACAGCTAGTCACACTTGAACAAGCGCATAGCAAAATAAACGATGAACTTGAACATTTAAAAAAACGCCGTAAAACGCTCTCCAAAAGCTTACAAAAAATACTATTTGCTCAATATCAATTTCTTAATATTGATGGCGAAATAGAAGACCTCAATGCTATTTTTGCCAAATTACCTGAGCATACGCCGGCATCGGGGGCAGGTGACTGTGCAGCCCCTAAATTACTTCAATATGCGTTTAAACATAACTTAACACCTATAGCCATGGGTGAATTTTGGTGGGGAGCCCCGCCTAAATCTACGGTTAGGCAGCATAAAAACTACTACCCATCTTGCTTTAGTAAGTGTCAGCCTATTTTAGGCCACATGCTAAAAGGCTTAAATGTAGAACCTAGCCCACTGTTGAATAACCCTGCACAAGGTAAAGAGCTTACTGTTGTTTACCAAGATGACGATTTGGTCATAGTGAATAAACCGGCAGAGTTTTTATCGGTCCCGGGCATTACCATAGACGACTCTGTATTCTTGCGTATGAAAACACAATTTCCAGAAGCTACAGGCCCACTTATTGTGCACCGATTGGATATGTCAACCTCAGGACTATTAATTATTGCCTTAAACAAACGGGCACATAAAGCCATTCAAAAACAATTTATTGAGCGCACAATAGAAAAACGCTACGTTGCTTTAGTCGATGGGAATATAGAACAAGAAAGCGGTACTATAGAGTTACCCCTAACACCAGATTTTGATGATAAGCCGCGTCAAAAAGTGTGTTACCAAAAAGGAAAGCCTGCACTTACAACATGGCAAGTACTTGAGCGAAAAAACAACACAACTCGCTTGCAGCTCTACCCTAAAACAGGGCGCACACATCAACTGCGTGTGCACTGCGCACATGTATTAGGTTTAAACACCCCTATTATTGGTGATACACATTATGGTAAAAAAGCAGACCGGTTACACCTGCATGCTGAGTATCTAGCATTCACGCACCCGATTAATCACGAGCGCTTAGAGTTTAAAATTGATGCTGATTTTTAACAGATAAATACTAAAACCACCATAAATAAGGCTGCTATCACGCTTATACTAGGATTATAGGCGTAGATATTTTTATAAAATAACTTTTATGGTAATGTAATTGGATAATTAATGGTTAACCAATACTTAATAGAGATTGAAAATGCTAGATATAAACGTCTCTCAAGGCTACAACCTGCTTAAGTTTTTGATTACTAAAAGTATATGGATGAGGTTTAGCCAAAATTTAACTAACCCTACGTTTTTCAAAAAAGCTACACGTATCAAGTTAGTAAGGGCTTAATATGACTAATAACATGCAATTTAAAGCAAGTTACCTATCGGTGCTGGTTAAACAGCTTGTTGTTGTGTTTTTTTTACTCGCCGCCTTTCAAAGTATTGCTTATTCAAACAATTCCACTACCCCTGAGCTCAGTCAGCAAGACGTACGGGCGCTAATTAAAAGTGTAAGAACAGATAAACTTGATTACCTGCAAAACAAAAAACAAATCACTCAAGCTTACGAGCAAAGTAAATTAAAACAGAATGACGCTTTGCATTTAGAAGCTGCAGCCATTTATGCCGAACTGCTTTTTAGGGAAGAAAAGTACGAAATATTAGATAAACACCTCACTGTTTACTTATCAAATCAGCAATTATCTAAACAACCTGACGTATTACTGCTATTTTTGGAGTCACAATTAAAGCTGCTTAGCCTACAAAAAGAACTCCAAAAGGCAAACGATGTTGTTAATCAACTAAAAACGCGATTTTCTCAATCTACACCGGCTGAAAAAATCATTATTTTAAAAGCCTTTGCATACTTTTATACCGAAACAGATGAACTGAAAAAAACCTTGAGCGTGGCACTCGACGGATTAGAACTGGCGATGCAAAACAACGATATTGCATCGCAAGGCTATTTTTACAGAAAGATAGCCGATGCGTATAATTATTTAGAAAACAAAGAAAAAGCAATAACATACGCTAAAAAAGCGCTGATCGCATATCAGCAAACTCAAGATGGCTTATATACAGCTAAAGCTTACTGGAGCTTGGGCAATGTATTACTTGAAATAAATAAACCAAACGAATCCCTCATATATCTAGACAAAGCACTCTCTTACTTTGAATCTGTTAACATGCAAAAAGGACTGTCTTTTGCTCAGTATTCAATTGCTAATATTTTATACAAACAAGAAAACTACGAAGATGCGCTCGCCTTAGCCACAAAAAATATTGAGGTTGCCCACCTAGCCGGAATAGGTGATATGAAACTCGCATCGATGATATTGATGCTAGATATTTATAAAAAACAAGGTTTACTTGAAAAAGCCGATAAAATGAACGATGAAGTATTTTCGATGATCGATGATTTTAGCCGCAGCATTTATAAAGCCGATTACCTTCAAAAGCGATACCAGTTAAAACGAAGCCTCAACAAAACAGACGATGCATTTGACGCAATGGAGCAAATGCTTACATTTATGAAAAAGCATTACGAAGCCACCAGCGAAACAAACATTAAAACGCTGCAAATCAAATTTGAAGTAAAAGAAAAAGAAGAAAAAATACTCCAACTAGAATACGACAAAAACATTAACGAATTACTCGCTAAAGAAGAGTATCAACAAAAAATAATTTGGCGGTTAAGCGCAACAATTGCGTTTATTTTAGTTATTGTGTCGTTATTACTTATTTATAAACAAGTACTACAACGTAAAAAATATTATAACATTGCGCTGACTGACTACTTAACTAGCAGTTTAAATCGACGCGGTATTATGCAAAAAGCGGCTCAAAAACTTAAGCAAAGCAATGCTACAATTGCCATTGTCGATCTAGATTTGTTTAAGCACATTAACGACACTTACGGCCACGATGTGGGTGACTCCGTTCTTAAAGCTTTTGCTCGTGCAGCACAAAATACACTTGCTGGTGACGACCAATTTGGCCGCTATGGTGGTGAGGAATGGTTATTTATTTTAAACACCGTTGATAAACAAAGCGTTAAAACAACGTTCGATTCTATTGCCAATACACTGATAGATATTTGCAGCGAAATAGAAGGCTTAAATAATACTGAAACCATTACGTTTAGCGCAGGTGCAGCAATTAGCTCCTCCTCTAACCGCTCACTTGAAAAACTGATCATTCATGCTGATGAGCTTCTTTATAAAGCCAAACAAAGTGGCCGCAATCAGGTTAATGTTGAGCAGCCCTAGGCGTATTAAAGCTTAACAAACACATACCCCCAAATATGTTTTTAACAAGCTAATTGTAAATAGCTGCACGTGAAGTATTAGCTCGTATTAAAAGTAAGAAATTATTTCACCCTCTCGTCTGTAAAAAATACACAAACAATCCAAAAACATAGCCTAAAACCTATAAAAGCATTACTTTCAATAACTTAAAATCTGGCACTGCGTTTGCTTAATAGTTATTAAGCAACGTAATTGATTAGGATGATTTATGAATATTTTTGAAGCACTACGTAATGACCATGACAAACAACGCAAACTAGTTGACGCGCTTATTCAAACCAAGGGCGACACAAAAAAACGTCATAGCTTAATGGATGAGCTAAAAACAGAGCTAGAAGAACATGCAAAATTTGAAGAGCGCTACTTTTATAATCCATTAATTTGTGAAGATCTAACGCAAGAAAAAGCACGCCACAGTGTTGCAGAGCATCATGAAATTGATGAACTAATTGAACAACTTGAAGACACCGAAATGAGCTCATCAGCATGGTTAGTAGAAGCTAAAAAACTACACCATTTAGTGCATCATCACTTAGATGAAGAAGAACATGAAGTATTTCAACTAGCAGGTAAAGCGCTGTCTGAAGGGCAAAAAGAGCGCTTAGGCGACAAATACAACGACGCAATGCATTAATCGCAAAAGTAAGAATTCATACACCTCCCTGTGTACTTTTGGTTATAAGCTAATTGGCTTATAACCATTTTTTTGTCTGGCTGTTTTATTTAACAGTATATTTTACGTCTTGATCCCGTAATAAATAAAGTGCAAAACACGCTGCCCACATTGGCCACGCAGTAAAAAATAATAAGTTATTAAAGCCATCAATGTACTGATTGTAAGATGAAAGCGTTGATAGGCCGTGAATTATGAAAATAATACCGTAAGTAATACGTTTTTTAATACCCGCTAAAAACGCTAAAACAAGTATTAGCTGCACCGCACCTATAATGTAAGCCACCATATCTGTAGAGCCACTAATCCCATAAAAATGCTCAAAAATACGTGCGCTATGTCCAGGGTTAACAAACTTATCGAATGTCCACATAACCATTACAATAAACACACCTACACGCAAAGATAAAAGTGACCACTGCAAACGATTTTGAACATCACTACTTAAAGAATCCGTCATAAAATTTCCTTTAAAAATATATAAATAAACCAAGAACAGAACAAGACCGTATAAGGTATGATTAATTTCAAACTATTTAGATTTAATCCAAGTAGGTATTCAACAACACTTAAAACTTAAGACTAAAATAAGAATAATTTGCACGCATCCATTCTAAAAATTAAAAAAGTTATACTTTAATTGAAAGATATTTTTATTCCTTTCGGTCTTTATCGCCAATAACTAATTACACTAGAGAGACAACCCTTGAAACACGCATACTTAGCACTATCGTTAGCCACCATATTAAACACTCCCCTTGTTGCTTTTGCAGCTGAAAAAACGCAAGTAAAAGATTCGATTGAGCACATAGAGGTGGCCGGTCAAGTTATAAAGTCTCAAGGACTTTCTGTTAAAAATGAAACAATTGACGGTCCTTTTGGTGATAACTTAGCACTTCAAGACATAGCACGCTCAGTTACGCCTATTTCAAGCGAACTTATAGAACAGCTTAACATTACTACTTTACAAGATGTATTAGCAGTAAGCCCAAACACATACTCTGCAAGTGGCTTTGGCGCGCCAAGTTTACCTACTATTCGCGGTCAATTGGGTGAGCTTTTTCAAGATGGTACACGTCGTCAAGCAGGTAACAATGGGTTTGGCGTGCCGTTATCGTTCAATTCTGTCGAACAAATAGATGTAGTAAAAGGCGCACCGCCGGTTTTGTTTGGTTCAAGCCAACGCAACGGTGGGTTTGTTAACTTACAGTCAAAAGTAGCGTCAACGGAGGAAAGTAAAGGCAAAGCGAGTTTATCGGCCGGTCGTTGGGACCAATACAGTGCGCAAATAGATTACACTGCGCCAATTATTAAAGACAAAGTTGGGTTTAGAGTAAGCTATGAACATCTTGACCATGGCAGCTACTACGATTATTCAGGTACTAAAAGCGACAGTTTATTTGCAGCACTACGCATTTTGCCAGACGATAAAAGCACTTGGGATATTAACTTTGAGCTATACCAAGTCGAATTTACCGACAACGCCGGTATTAACCGCCCTACCCAAGCTTTAATTGATGATGGCCTTTATATTACTGGCCAAGGCGTGCAAGCAAATGGCAGTACAGTACCGGCGGCGGGTTCAATTGTGTCGCCTACTGGGCAAGTAAACATTGATCGCAGCACTGTACTTACTGACCCTGATAACCAAAACGAAGCTACAACCTATTTAATTCACAGTATTTATAAACGTGAGCTAAGTGCAAATGCCTCACTTAAAAACATCACCTACTTTCAACATTTACAGCGTGAAGAGATTGCCAAAAATAGCTTTGTTGAAATTATTGACGGCGCCGACACGGCGCAAAATCGAACAGAACTAACGTATAGTTGGAACGACGAACAACAAACTATTTTTGCTTTTGACGTACGCTATAACAAAGTGCTTGGCTACAGCCAGTTCACCACAGAGGCCGACTCACCTATTGATTTAACAGGCCCATTATCAAACCGCCGCATTCCTTTAACAGACGCACAAAAGGCACGTTTGGTTGAGCTTCGCCCGGGTGTGTTCGTATCACCTGGTGCACAGTACGATATAGATAACGACGGTAGCGGCGACTTTAACCTGTCAGACACAACTGACTCACGTTCATGGCAAACAGGTTTTGCTATTCAGCAAGACTCAGATTGGACAGATAAACTTCATACAAGCGTAGGTTACCGGGTAGATTATTATGATGTCGAAGCACGTGATCCTATTGCACCACAAGGCCAAACTGCAGCAAGTGATAGCATTAACGACACACTTCAGTCAGGTCAGGTAAGCTTTAATTACAAACTAAACGCTGATTTCACAGGCTACGGTGCTGCAAGTTATAACGAGGCCACATCAAATAGTATGGCTGGCGGTAATGTACTGGGTGGAGGCAACGTGATTAGTGCACAAAACTTTGCAACAGAAAACACGCTCGTAGAATTTGGTTTAAAATACGCCCCAATCGACAGTGATTGGTATGCCGATGGCGCTGTATTTAGTCAACGCCGCAGCTTGCGTAATCGCGATGGCAGCAATACGGGTATTCGTACCACGGGCTTTGAAAGCCAAGTATTTTACGATGCTTACCCTTATTGGCTAAGTGCGGGCTACAGCTACATAGATGCCCGCTACGACAACTCTGCAAGCAGCCAAGATTCAGCTCAAGTCGCTGATGCGTTTGATAACTCACGCCCAGACATTATTGCTGGTACGGGCGTTGGCGCGCCAAGCTTTACACCATTTGCACCGTCAAACAGTCAAGTACAAGGTATTCCAGAGCAATCGTTTAGTTTTAATGGTAATTATTCAATTACCTCGAAATGGCAAACTGGTTTTTCAGGTCTATATACAAAGAGTTACCCATTAGACTTTTTACAAACAGTTAAAATTCGTGATCAATACACCCTAAACGTAAATACTAGCTATGCATTTACGCCTAGTACCAAGTTACGTTTAGATGTAAATAACATCACAAACCAAAAAAATTGGCGTCCTGTTTTTGAAGGCGGCTACTTTGGCGCAACCTTGGCATTTCCTGAATTGCCAATAAATGCCAAGCTGACTCTGACCCATAAGTTTTAATATTTATGAATATTTAGCTTTAAAGGTTAAATATACATAAATTTGCTTCTTATAAAGCGAGGTAAAGCCTATGTGGTGTGGTTATTCCTCATAGGCGTTAAAGTAAAATTAATGCTAAACAGGCGCAGCCCAAGGGATTTACCTAGTGCAATCCAAAAAGGGTAATAGGCCCTAATTAAGAGAGAGAACATGATAAAAAAATTATTATTAATAGTGATTGCCGCCGCTGCTATTGGCGCGTTCTTTCATTTTAATTTACACCAGTTACTAACACTTGATGGCTTAAAAGGGTCAATGGATCAATTTGATCAGTACAAAGCACAGTCGCCGTTGCTTGTTATTGGCGGCTTCTTTTTACTTTATGTGGTAGTAACGGCTCTCTCTTTACCGGGTGCGGCTATATTGACACTGGCCGCAGGTGCCTTATTTGGCTTAGTTGAAGGCTTATTGGTTGCCTCGTTTGCCTCTACGGTAGGTGCTACGCTTGCCTTTTTAGTATCGCGTTACTTACTGCGCGATACAATTAAACAACGTTTTCCTGAGCGCTTAGACGCTATTGACGCAGGCGTTGAAAAAGAAGGTGGGTTTTACTTATTTACCCTTCGTTTAGTACCCGTATTCCCGTTCTTTTTAATTAACTTACTAATGGGTGTTACTGCAATTAAATCGTGGACCTTCTACTGGGTAAGTCAGGTAGGTATGCTCGCAGGTACTTTTGTATTTGTAAACGCGGGTACGCAACTTGCGCAAATTGAGAGCTTATCTGGCATTTTATCGCTCGATCTTATTTTATCATTCGCTTTATTGGGTGTGTTCCCTTTTATTGCTAAAGGAATCCTAAACGTGTTTAAAAAACGTCGCGTATACAAAAATTACACTAAACCTAAAAAGTTCGACCGTAACATGATTGTTATTGGCGCAGGTGCTGGCGGCTTAGTGACAAGCTATATTGCAGCAGCGGTTAAAGCCAAAGTAACCCTAATTGAAGCCGGCGAAATGGGCGGCGACTGTTTAAACTACGGGTGTGTACCAAGTAAAGCCGTTATTAAAAGCGCTAAAATTGCCGAGCAAATTCGCAACGGTGAACACTACGGCCTAGAAAACATGGCACCGCAGTTTTCGTTTAAAAAAGTAATGGCACGTGTACATAAAGTAATTGCCGATGTAGCACCACATGATAGCGTTGAACGTTACACAAACCTGGGTGTAGATGTGGTTAAAGGCTACGGTAAATTATTAGACCCGTGGACTGTAGAAATTAAGCTTAACGATGGCGGCACACAAACATTAACAGCCCGTACTATTGTTATTGCCACTGGCGCACGCCCATTTGTACCGCCATTACCTGGTATCGAAGAAACAGGCTATGTAACAAGCGATACGTTATGGACTAAATTTGCAGAGCTTGAAGAAGCCCCTAAAAAGCTTGTTGTACTTGGCGGTGGTCCAATTGGGTGCGAACTTGCACAAAGTTTTGCACGCTTAGGCTCAAATGTTACGCAAATTGAAATGAGCGAACGCATCATGATCAAAGAGGACCTAGAGGTGTCTAAATTTGCACATGAAGCACTAACCGAAAGCGGCGTAAACATTTTAACCTCGCATCAGGCACTACGCTGTGAAGCGCGCGATGGCAAAAAGTTCATTGTGGTAAAACATAACGATACCAAAATCGATATTGAATACGATGAGCTACTATGTGCTGTGGGCCGAAGCGCTCGCCTTAAAGGTTACGGCCTTGAAGAACTCGGTATTGAAACTAATCGCACTGTAGTCACTAACGAATACCTTGAAACGCTTTACCCTAACATTTTTGCCGCTGGCGATATTGTAGGTCCATATCAGTTTACGCACGTAGCCGCTCATCAGGGTTGGTACGCAGCAGTAAATGGCTTATTTGGTAATCTTAAAAAGTTTAAAGTAGATTACCGTGTTATTCCGTGGACTACGTTTATTGACCCAGAAGTAGCACGTGTTGGCTTAAACGAGCAAGACGCTATTGATAAAGGCATTGACTATGAAATCACTCGCTTTGAATTTGAAGAGCTAGACCGCGCCATTACCGACAGCGCCACCAAAGGCTTTATTAAAGTAATTACACCCAAAGGCAAAGACAAAATACTCGGTGTTACTGTGGTTTCTGAGCACGCTGGCGATTTAATAGCAGAGTTTGTACTAGCAATGAAACACGGTTTAGGCCTTAACAAAATACTAGGCACTATTCACAGCTACCCTACTTGGGCTGAAGGTAACAAGTACGCAGCAGGCGAGTGGAAACGCGCTCATGCACCTGAGAAAGTACTTAACATGCTTGAAAAATACCACACATGGCGCAGAGGCTAATATGTTTAAAACACCTTTAAAAGCGCTATTGTTAGGGTCTACTTTGCTTGCAACATCGTTTGCAACGTCATTTTCGGCCCAAGCTCAAAACATGCACGAAGGCTGGAACGCCTTATTAAACAACCATGTTGTAGCTATTAATCATGGCCACAGCACAGAGGTTGATTATTCAGCAATAAAAGCTAAGCAAAGCGAGCTTAAAACCTATTTAGATTCGCTATCGGCTGTTACGCAAAATGAGTTTGATACATGGGAAAAACCTAAGCAGCTGGCGTTTTTAATTAACGCATATAACGCCTTTACTGTTGAGCTTATATTAACAAAATACCCAGATCTTAAGTCAATTAAAGATTTAGGCAGCTTTTTTAGCTCACCATGGAGCAAAGAGTTTGTGCCATTACTTGGTAAAACTCGCAGCCTTGATGATATAGAACATGGTTTAATACGTGGCAGTGGTAAATACAACGACCCACGTATTCACTTTGCTGTAAATTGCGCAAGTATTGGCTGCCCAGCACTACGTGAAGAAGCCTACACAGCCACTGATTTAGAAAGCCAATTGCAAGCGCAAACGGTACGTTTTTTATCAGACATGACCCGCAATATAGCGCAAGATAACACGCTAAGTGTGTCTTCAATATTTAAGTGGTACGGCGATGATTTTGAACAAGGCTTTAAAGGTGCGAATACGCTGCAACAGTTTTTTATGCAATACCCAAAAGCACTAAAACTGATACCCGCTCAGCAAAAAGCGCTTAAAAATAATGACATGAAAGTTAAATTTTTAGACTACAACTGGGATTTAAATGCTCGCCAATAAATGTTGGCAAACATTATCGCGATACAGCTTTTGCTGTGTCGCGTTTTGCATTTGCCTTGTTATTAGCTTTAAAAGCCTAGCAAGTACACAATTACAAAGCCGTTGGCAGCAAGTTGAAAGCTTAGGCAAAGACCAAAGCGTATATTTTTATGCGTGGGGCGGCGATGCGCAAATAAATGCGTATATTCAATGGGCCGCACAGCAAGTAAAAACCAAATACAACATTAACTTAGTACACGTTAAACTAAGTGATACCAGCGAAGCGGTAAGCCGCGTACTTGCCGAAAAAGCAGCAAACAATAACGATAAAGGCAGCGTAGATTTAATTTGGATAAACGGTGCTAACTTTGCCACCATGAGCGAGCACTCATTATTACTTAAACAATGGGCTAATAAGCTGCCTAATTTTAGCTACACCGACCCTGACAATAACCCCGCGGTTAATTTTGATTTTGGAATACCCACCAACGGGATGGAAGCTCCTTGGGGCCAAGCTTCACTCACCTTTTACTACGACAGTTTAGCAATTGACGGCACTGCAAATAACACACTACCAACAACTCTTAACCAATTACTTAGCTGGAGCGCACAAAACCCAGGGCGATTTAGCTACCCCAAACCGCCTGACTTTTTAGGCATGAGCTTTTTAAAATACGCGCTTGTTATGCTACATCAACAAAGTGATGATACACTTAAAGCGCAGTTAAATCAGCCAGCTACTGCACAAAACACAGCCCAAGTATTAAACCCATTATGGGACTTTTTAAATAAGCTGCACCCAACACTTTGGCGCGGCGGGAAACATTTTATGCAAAGTGGTGCACAAATGCGCCGCTTAGTCGGCGACACAGAGCTAAGCATAGCGTTTACGTTTTCAGCGCCCGAAGTCCCCGCCGCTGTTAAACGTTATGATTTACCAAAAAGTATGCGCAGTTATGCAATGCAAGATGGCAGTTTAAGTAACACCCATTTTGTAGCCATACCTTATAATGCAAGCCACCAGCAAAGTGCGCAGTTAGTGGCTAATTTTTTATTAAGCCCAAAGGCGCAAGCTCAAAAACAAAAAGCGCCTATATGGGGCGATAAAAGTGTACTTATTCAGTCAACGCTAACACCACAGCAGCAAGCCTTATTTAAAACAACGCAACCACATCCAAGCGCGCTGCCTTTGAATAGTATTAAACGCACGCTAAGTGAGCCTCACCCAAGCTGGGTAAACGCTATTATGGAAGGTTGGCAAGCGCGTTTTGGAGTAAGCCAATGAGTGTTGTTTCAAATAAGTTAGCAGCAAGCCCAACGCTTAAACCGCATAAAAGCGCCGATATGTTTAGTAAATTAGTTACATTAAGCCCACGCTTTTTACTGGCATTGCTTATTTTACCTGTAATAGGCGGCTTAATTAGCGTGCTATTGCCCGCTTTTGGTTATGCGCCGGTACTTGAGCACACAACACTTGGCCTACATGGCTTTACTATGCTCATGCAAACACCCGGCCTAACACACATGGTTATGCTAAGTGTTGGCAGCGGATTAATAAGTACCTTACTTGCCTTTATCATTACGTTAATGATTTTAGCGGCATTTTTTAATAGCCCGTGGCTTAACCGTATTCAGCGTTTACTGAGCCCAATACTGGTAATTCCCCACGCAGCAGCGGCTATAGCGGTTGGTTTTTTAATTGCTCCTTCGGGCATGATCTCGCGTTTAGTATCGCCTTGGTTTAGTGGATGGGAACTTGCGCCTAACGGCATGTTTCCGCATGACGCTTTTGGTATTAGTATAATTTTAGGCTTAACCCTTAAAGAGCTGCCTTTTTTACTGTTAATGGCGCTAGGTGTGCTTGCCCAACCTGAGCTTGGCAAAAAACTGCGCCAACAACATAAAGTAGCGCTTAATTTAGGCTACTGCCCTATGACTGCTTTTTTTAAAGTAGTATTACCAAGCCTTTACCCATTACTGCGCCTACCCATTTTAGCCGTATTGGCTTATGCCAGCGCAAGTGTAGAAATGCCACTTATTCTAGGGCCAAATACACCACCCACATTGGCTGTAGCTATTATGCACTGGTTTAACGATGTAGATTTAAACCTGCGTATTAAAGCCTCTGCTGGGGCATTATTGCAGCTTGTACTTACTGGTGGTTTGCTAGCACTTTGGCTTGGCGGCGAAAAAACCATAAAAGCATTATTTAGTGACTTACTCACCAATGGCGAGCGAGAATATGGCGGTGTTTATTGGCAAAAAATAACGACCGTATTAACAGTATTTGTAATTGGCTTTATTTTGCTCTCGTTAATTGGCTTAATTATGTGGTCGGTTGCCGGATTTTGGCGTTTTCCGGCGGCACTGCCCGATCAGCTCACGCTACTTCACTTTAAAAGTGCGCTAATGCAAATGCAAAGCCCGCTTTGTAATACCCTTGCTATAGGGCTAGTTACTACGTTATTTGCCATTATTATTACCCTTTTGTGCTTAGAGTCAGAGCAGTTAAGTGCAAAACCCATGTCGCGCTTTACCAGCTTAATTATTTATTTACCGTTGCTTGTACCAAGTATTGCATTTTTATTTGGCCTAGTGTGGCTGCAACAACTAATAAATAACCAAGCCGCGTTTTTTAATGTGGTATTTACCCATTTATTGTTTGTACTGCCGTATGTGTTTTTATCGCTTGCGAGCAGTTATAGGCGATTAGACCCTCGCTTTGCTCATGTAGCAGCAAGCCTTGGCGCAACACCCTGCAAAGTGTTTTTACAAGTAAAATTACCCCAGTTATTTGCCCCTATTTTAATTGCGGCCGCACTTGGTTTGGCCATTAGTTTTGGCCAATATTTACCGACTCTTTTAGCCGGTGGCGGGCGCATAGCAACAATTACAACAGAAGCGGTTACCCTTGCAAATGGCGCAAGTAGGCGCACCAGTGCAGTGTATGCCATTATGCAAATGGCATTACCACTCATTGGCTTTATACTGGCGTGGGTTTTACCTAAGTACTTTTTTAAAAGCGCACATCGCTAACCCATAAATTAAAAGGTTTTTAATGCAGTCATCTTTAGAGATTAAAAATTGTGAGCTTTATCGTCAACACGAGCTATTACTAAGCTTAAACGAGCAGGTAAAAGGCGGCGAAATACTTACTATTATGGGGCCATCAGGCAGTGGTAAATCAAGTTTATTAAACTGGCTTACCGGCACATTACCCAGCGGCTTTAGCGCAAATGGCGAAGTGTGGCTTAACGGTAAAAGTATTAATGATTTACCCGCAAATTTACGCCACATAGGCGTGCTTTATCAAGACGCGTTATTATTTTCGCATTTATCGGTAAGCGGTAACATTGCCTTTGCTATGCCTAAAGGCAATAAAAAACAACGCCTTGAAAAAATAGAGAACGCCCTTGAACAAATAGGATTAAAAGGCATGGCTAATCGCCACCCCGACAACCTCTCTGGTGGGCAACAAGCCCGCGTTGCTTTATTGCGTATGCTATTAAGCGAGCCAAAAGCGATTTTACTTGATGAGCCCTTTAGCAAGCTCGACACCCAATTAAGAGTAGATACCCGCGAGCTGGTATTTAGCCAAATACGTGAGCATAAACTGCCCGCTATTATGGTCACCCACGATCATAGCGATGCAGAAGCCGCAAACGGCAAAATGATCACCTTAAATTTAGCCAAATAAATACACGCACAAAAAGCACAAGGCACTAAGCATGTTAGACAAATACATCACCCCGGTAATAAAGCCACTGTTAACCCCTGTTGTGGCATTAATGCACAAGCGTGGTATAACGCCCGACCAACTCACTGTGGTTGGTTTTTTAATAGGCCTATTAGCTGTGCCATTAATTGCGTTTGAAATGTGGTACGCAGCGTTAACAGCTATTGCTTTAAATCGTATTTTAGATGGGCTAGATGGCGCATTGGCACGCCATGCAAATTTAAGTTCAAGCGCTGGCGGTTTTTTAGATATTACCCTCGATTTTTTATTTTACGCGGCAATTCCGCTTGGCTTTATTTTGGCAAACCCCGAGCAAAACGCCATTGCAGGTAGCATATTACTGGCCACTTTTATAGGCACAGGCTCAAGCTTTTTAGCCTTTGCCATAGCCGCCGAAAAATTTAAGCTCGAAAAACCCCAGTTTAAATACAAAAGCTTTTACTATTTAAATGGTTTAACCGAAGGCACAGAAACCATAGCGCTGTTTATTGCCTTTTGTATTTGGCCGCAGCACTTTGCCATAATGGCGAGTATTTTTGCCACTGCGTGCGCTATTACTATTTTTACACGTATACATGGTGGTTATAACACGCTAAAACTCCAAGAAGCTGATGAGGTTACACAAGCCAATGAGTAATGAAATTTGGTGGCGTTTAGGATTCTTTTTTAGCATTTTGATTATTATGATGCTGCTAGAATCGCGTATGCCCGCACGTAAATCGCCTATAAAAAGTAACACCCGATGGTTTGCTAATTTTGGACTCGTGTTTGCTTCATCACTGATTGCTCGCTTAAGTGTACCCATAGGCTTAACCGCCGTAGCGCTTTATAACCAAGAGCACGGTATTGGTTTATTTAATCAAATAGCCACACCAAGTAGTGTTGCTATTATTTTAAGTATGCTACTGCTTGATATACTTATTTATTGGCAGCATAGGTTATTTCATAACGTGCCTATTTTGTGGCGTTTGCATCGCGTACACCACGCCGATGCCCATGTAGATACCAGCACAGGTTTGCGTTTTCACCCTATCGAAATTGTACTCAGCATAGTTATAAAATTGATTGCCGTTACCGCTTTAGGGGTACCCGCTATTGCAGTATTAATATTTGAAATAGCACTTAATGGATTAGCGCTGTTTAACCATGCGAATATTCGCTTGCCAAATGCAATAGAAAAGCCCCTTCGGTTAATATTAATGACCCAAATACTACATCGTATTCATCATAGCCAACGCGTGAGCGAAACCAATTCAAACTATGGATTTAGCGTTATTTGGTGGGATAAACTGTTTGGTAGTTACAAAAATGAAGCGCAAAAAACCGATAACGACATAGATGTAGGCCTAAGAGAATACCCAAGCGAAAAGCAAAACGCCTCTCTTTGGGCTTTGTTAACCATGCCATTTCAAAAAAAGTAACAACTATCCTCTTAAAAAATAAAATCATTAAACAAAATTATGCAGTTTAATGATTTTAGAACTACTATTTATTCGTTAAACAGTAAATTAATTGTAAATAATTTAGACAAATATGTTGACCAAATCACAACTGCACAATACTATTTGTAAGCGCTTACAATTACACACGCAAATGTAAGCGCTTACAGAAAGTATAAAAGCTATAAAATCAACTAAACTTAAACACATATTCTGACAATTATCAGTTGAACGGGGTTCAGTTATGAACATTGAAACAACACGCATTACACGCCTTCTGGCTGCTATTTCATTAGCGTCTTTGGCCGGCTGTGGTGGTGACGCTGCAACAACAAACACAAATACAGAAGTCGTTAATTCTTCAGAGCCAGTCTCAGACTGGCGCATGGTATGGAATGACGAATTTGACGGCACTAGCATTGATACAAACAAATGGAACTTTGAATTAAACTGTGCTGGTGGTGGTAACAACGAAAAGCAATGTTATACCGATAACGAAGAAAATGCCTTTATCAAAGACGGCATGCTGAACATCGTCGCACTCCCTGCAGAAGAAGGCGCAGCTAAACCTTACACATCAGCCCGCTTAAATACCCGTTACAACGCAGACTTTACATACGGCCGCTTTGAAATGCGCGCAAAATTACCGTCTGGTCAGGGTAGCTGGCCTGCATTTTGGATGATGCCAACTGATGAAGAGTATGGCACTTGGCCACGTTCTGGTGAAATTGATATTTTAGAAGCTGTAAATCTAAAAGTAGCCGCTGAAGATGGCACTATTGAATCTTACGTGCACGGTACTCTTCATTACGGTCGTGAGTGGCCAAATAACTCTAGCTCAGGTAAAGCTTATTTGTTACCTGAAGATATGAACCCAGCTGATGATTTTCATACTTACGCTATTGAGTGGCAAGAGGGTGAAATCCGCTGGTATGTAGATGATTACCTTTACGCTACACAACGTCGTTCTGAAGTTCGTTACAATTCAAAAGACGAAGCTGTTGGCCTTAAGCACAAAGGCTGGTTTGCGGAATACTTTGAACAAGGAAGCGGCGAACTTACAACACATTGGGATAACGCCCCTTTCGATAAAGATTTCTACCTTATATTAAACCATGCAGTGGGTGGCGATTGGCCTGAAAACGTTAACAACCTAGGTATTGATGCAGACGCATTTGCACAAGGCCAAAGCTTTGAAATTGATTACGTTCGAGTATACGAATGTGCATCAGACCCAAGCACAGGCAAAGGTTGTGAAACAGTTCGCCCAGGTTACGACAGCCTAGACGACGCACTTGTAGAAGGTGCAGCACCTGTACCTACCCCACCAAGCGACGGCGTAGCCCGAAACCTTGATGTATTTAACGGTAGCCTAGACGCTAACTGGATTGCATGGGATTGTTGTGGCGGCACTGTACCAGAGGTTATTACTGATGCAGACAAAGGTGACGCTGTTAAATTTAATATAAACGATAACAACGGAACTGTGCTTGGCTTCTCTACGCGCGGTGGTCACTTTCCAGACGACTTTACAGGAACATCGTCTCCATTTGATGCATCTCCATTACTTGAATTAAACGGCCGTTTAACGTTTGACATGAAAGTGGTAACACCTCCAACGTCGGATACTACATGGATACTTAAAGCAGAAGCAGGTGACGGTGGCCCAAATACAGGCGACGTACCATTAAGTGAAAGCAATGAAGGTGTAACACCTGTAACTGGTCAATGGCAAACATATACCTTTCCATTATCACTACTTCAAGAAAAAGGCCTAGATTTAAGCGCAATTGATGTGCTTATGGTATTCCCGGCATGGCAAACAGGTGAAGGTGCTGAGTACCTTATTACTAATGTAGCAATTGAAGGTGACTTGGGCGCTTCTCCTGAGGTTGTCTTATTCGACAACGGACAAAGTTTAGATTGGCCTATGTGGGATTGCTGTGGTGGTTCAACACCAGTTGAAGCATTAGACGACGAAGAACACGGTTTAACTGCAGAGTTTAGCATTGGTGAAGCACCTACAGTAATGGGCTTTAACACACGCACTTCTGCAGGCGGAAGCGGCACACCATTCGATGCGACTAGTATTTTAGAAAATGGCGTTCTGCAGTTTGAACTAAAAGTAATGTCAAACCCTAATAACCCTGACTCAACTTGGTTAATGAAAATTGAATCTAATGAGGGTGACTCAGCGGTAGAACTTCCGTTAACAGACGCAGGTGACGCGCCAGTTGCAGGTGAATGGAAAACTTACACTTACACCTTAGCCGACCTAGCAGGTGCAGGTTTAGATGTTAGCGCGATAGATGTTGTTATGATTTTCCCAGCATGGGGAACGGGTGAAGGCGCAGTTTACCGTGTAGATAACGCTAAAGTTTATGACCCAAGTGCAGCATCTACTGCAGGAAGTGAAATTACAATATTCCAAGATACTGCTGCTGAGCAATGGAGCATATGGGATTGTTGTGGTGGTTCAACACCTACTGAGGAAACAGACGATAGCGATCACGGTACCGTTGCTGAATTTGTAATTGGCTCAGCGCCAACTGTTATGGGCTTTTTAGCCGATGAAGGTGTTTCTTTTGATGCCTCGTCTATCCTTGCAAATGGGGTTGTACAATTTGAAATGAAAATGGTGACTCCACCTAACGCAACAGACGCTCAATGGTTATTTAAAATTGAATCAACTGGCGCTGCGTCTGCAGTGGAGCTTCCTCTTGCAGAAAGTGTTGAAGGTCAAGTACCGGTTATTGGTCAATGGCAAACGTACACATTTACATTGCAATCACTTTTTGACGCCGGTTTAGACATCAGTGATATCAACGTGTTAATGGTTTTCCCAGCATGGAGTACGGGTGAAGGCGCGGTTTATCGTATCGATAACGTAATTATCGCAAACCCGTAGAACAACCATTGAATGGTAGGTGTCTTTAAATAGGCACCCACTAACTGTAATAAATTTAGAAAAGCAGAGCAATTATGAACACATTCACTTTTAAAAAGAGCCAGTTAGCAGCTTCTGTGTCACTTATCATCGCTGCAAGTACATTTAATTTAGCCTATGCAGCAGAAGAAAATACTGCTGAACCTGAACTAGAAATCATTGAAGTAAAAGGTATTCGCGGATCATTAATCCGTTCAATGGATGTAAAACGAGATGCTTCTGGTGTAGTTGACGCCATCTCAGCTGAAGAAATGGGTAAGTTCCCAGATACAAACTTAGCAGAATCATTACAACGAATTACTGGCGTATCTGTCAGCCGCTCAAACGGTGAAGGTAGCCAAATTACTGTTCGTGGTTTTGGTCCATCGTTTAACTTGGTAACACTTAATGGTCGCCAAATGGCGGGAACAGGTTTTACACGCTCATTTAACTTTGAAAACTTATCATCAGAAGGTGTAAGTTCACTTGAAGTAATGAAAACTGCACGCGCTGATTCACCAACCGGTGGATTGGGTGCAACTGTCAATATTGTTACCGCAAAACCATTACAAAAGCCTGGTGAGCGCTTTTCTTTTATGGCTAAAGGTATTCACGATACATCTGTAGAAGAAGGCGATAAAGTAACACCTGAAATTGCAGGTATCTACAGTAATACCTTTGATGACGAGCGTTTTGGTGTGTCGGCTAACTTTTCATACCATCGTCGTGATTTTCAACGACAAGCAGCAAATGTTCGATCTTGGTTAGTTAACCCTAACCTCTCGGTTGATGCGGCTAATATTGTTGATAACCGCCCAATGGATGCTGAAGGTAACCCGGCTAAACAATTCTTTGACCCAAACGCGGGGGAAAATGGTGAATTTGTTTCAGCCGCTTTCTTTCCGCAAGAAGTTAGCTTTGCGAAAGATGACATTCAACGTGAGCGCTTAAATGCACAAGCAACATTTCAGTTTGCACCAACAGACAACCTGACATTTACGCTTGACCATACAATTTCACAAGCAACAACCGGTAATAACTCATTGTCTTGGGGGATCTGGAACGGCTCGTTCGGTGGTAATGCCAATGCTTATGAGCTTGATGAAAACGGTACAGCAGTTTATTACAACTCTGCAGGTGACGATGCATCCTTTACTGCATTTCGTGAAACATCAGAAGTAGATTCAAAAGCGACAGGTATTAACGTTGAATGGTTAGCAACCGAAAATCTGAGCTTTAACTTTGATGCCCACACATCTAAAACAACGACCGATAATGGTAAAGATCCTGGCTTAGGCGCTAACGCACGAATCATTTTAGGCTCGGCAGACATTTCAACTAAAGAGTACTCTTTCCGTGAAGGTGACGTACCTGGTTTTAATGTAAATTGGAATAACGGCACGCAAGAAGTTGATCCAAACCAAATTGGCTCTAACTTTAGTATCTTTACAAGAACACCCGGTGAATCAGAAGTATCTCAAGTACAACTAGACGGTAAACTATTTACTTACACTGACATTGGTTTAGAAACAGTAAAATTTGGTGCTGCATACACTAAGCAAACACTTAGTGGCTGGGGTGGCTCTAATAATGCCAATGCACCGGGCTTTAATAACGGTACATTTGCTGAGATATTCCCAGATAGTATGTTCGAGCGAGTTGATTTAAGTGGGTTCCTTGACGAGTTTTCATTTGGTCCTAACGGTGTAGCGCCAGGCTATGCTTACACTTATGATCTTGATGAAGCATTTGCTCGCCAAAGCGCTTTTTTAACTGAAGACGTAATAGGCAGTGATGTTTACCAAATAGGCACCTTTGATGGCTTCCCAACTAACAAAGTAGAAGAAGAAACAATCAGTGTTTACCTTTCTACAAATTGGGTATTTAACGTTAGCGACTACGATGTTTTTGTAAATTTAGGCCTTCGTTACGAAGAAACTGACATCGTAAGCCCAGCTAAAAGCCGTGTTGCTCAGCAGGTATATTGGGCTGGTGGGTCTGAATGGTTAACAGAATTTGCCAGTGGTGGTGAATTAGTTGAGGTTGATTACAAAGGTAATTACGATCTTCTTCTACCTATGATCGATGTTAAAGTTGACCTTTCTGATAACTTAGTGTCACGCGTATCATGGGGTCAAACAATCACACGCCCTACTCTTGGCGACATGCTTGGCAACTTAAGCTTAACACCGTCACCTAAATTAAATTCAAGAAGCGGTAGTCGTGGTAACCCAAACCTACAACCGTTTAAATCGACCAACTTCGATCTTAGCCTTGAATATTACTACAATGAAGGTAGCTACGCTGCAGTAGGCATGTTTTGGAAAGATGTAGATAATTGGATTGATAACACGCAAGTAACAACCACGTTTGAAGGCCTGCATGATGTTTATTTAGGTCAACGCTGGAATAATGCAGTAACCGCAATTGAAGGACGTGGCGAGCAGGCAACTGACTCTGCTATCTATAATGAGATTGTGGCAAATGGCGTAGGAATTGGCGAAAACAACCGTGTACTTCCTGACTCAGCAACTGATCCGTTAATTGAGTGGACAATCAACTCACCAGAAAACGTAGGATCTCGTAAAGTAAATGGTGTTGAGTTTGCGATACAGCACTTATTCGGCGAGTCAGGTTTTGGCGCTGGTTTTAATGCCACTATTGTTGACGGTGATGTAGAGTACGACAACTATTACCTTGCATCTCAAGCTGTATTAGCTGGTCTGAGTGATTCTGCCAATCTACAAGGTTTTTACGAAAAAGATGGCTTATCAGTTAAAATTACTGGTGCATGGCGTGATGAATACCTAATTGCGCAAGGCCTACCGGATTCGGGTGCTACGGCTCCTCCACAATATGCTGAAGAATATTTACAGTGGGACATTAGCGTTAACTACGAAGTGAATGAAAGCACTACCGTATTCTTTGAAGGCGTTAATTTAACAAACGAGACAGAGCGTTCGTTCAGTCGTTTTGAAAGCCAGTTCTTAAGCGCTGCACAATACGGACCGCGTTATGCATTTGGTTTTAGATACTCAATGGGTAACTAAACTTAAATAAATACCAAATAAAAACCGCTCTAAGAGCGGTTTTTATTTTTGAGCTATGGGATGCGCTTAATCTGCTCTAATAGTATATTCGTTGTCCAATCAACGCCGTTATACGCAATATCTGGCTTGTAAAAATCACCTGCCCCTCGCGCTCTATTTACATATACTTTATTTGGCACTACAACTTTACCTAAGCCTGAAGGTAAATCGGCTAAACGTACCTCCATATACAGCGAGTCTGCGCTACTGGGTGCACCAAACAACGTGGTATTTTCAAAAAGCTTAAACTTATCTAGCGCATCTAAACAAGCACTGGCGCATTGCGGCGGCACTATAACAAACACCTTGGTTTTAAAGTCACTCACTAAGGGCTCTTCTGGTAGGATATTTAGCATAGTAGACTCTCGTTCTACATAAAATGGATCACCACTTTTAAGCGATAAAGCCATACCCGCTGCTACAGCTTTAAGTACTTTAAATATTTCGGGTTGATCTTTTACAACCTCTAATAAAGACACTACGTGGTCAGTATTATCTTTTGAAGCTCTCCACCACACTTGCTCGTTTTGAGTAGTACCAGCTGTTTTTTGTTCTACTACTTTTTTACCCCATAATTCTTTGGCAATTTGTGAGCTCCAATAAGATGAGCCACCTTGGTTATGTCGCAAATCTAACACCACGGCTTTTGCAGCAAGTAGCTTGCTCCGTTGCTGTTGTATTTTATCGAACACTTTTTTGTAGTCAGCTGCTTGTTTATCATTTACTGAAAAGCTGGGCATAGCAATCCACGCAATGTTATTTTCAGGCCAGATTAAATCAATGGGAAGTTCATCACCATTGTAGGCATTTTCTAAATGCTTACTGACTGATTTAGGCCTTACAGACCAATTTAAAACCTGTTTATAGGTATTGCCATTGGGTTTAACAAACTCGCATTCTTTTAGGGGGACTAAAAATGGATTCCCTACATCCGTTAGTAACCGCCAACCTTGCTGCCACCAATGCCCCGGTTGAGCAACTTGCCCATGAAATTTAAACACTCTTTTGCGCATCAAAGCTTCAGTACTTTGCCCATCACATTGGCTTACAATATCCCCTTTTTTAATAGTGCTAATTTCACTGTAATACACTTTTAGCGCATCACCGCGCCATAAAGCACTAAAGCCGGGCCAGCTGCGAGCGGGCCTATCTACGCTTGAAAACGCACCAGCGTGGCCATCTTGTAACACAGTGCTAAAGCGTGCAATTGCTGCTGCATGTGCCTGTGGTCCGCTCGCTTTAGAAGCGAGTTTAAGTGCCTCTGTTTTGGCTTGTTTTAATAAATCAGGAAACGAAATGTTATTAACATCAAACATACCGGGATGATTCTTTGCTGTAATACTATAAGCAGCTTGAATATCATTTTCTGTCACAGTTTGCCATTGCGCATCCGTTTGCGGTTTAGCAAAGCCCATAAAAGATATAATTAAGCAACCCGTGGGCAAGATGAGCCTAGATATTTTAACCATCATTCAAATCCTTTTTGTATTTTTAATAGCTTGAAAAGCTGAAGTCGTTTAACTTAGCACACACTAAAACAATTATGTCGGTATGCCAGCTTTATTAGGGGCTATTTAATCGTGGCGCGAGGTTTGTAAGCTAGTAGGCTCGATATCTGCTCCTGCGTTACTCTACTGGCTTGCATCCATGTAGACGACAAAGCGTAGATAGCCCCTAGAAAAACTCTTTGGGCAACATCTGTTTATGGGGAATAACCACACGACATAAGCTCTGCCTTGCCTAAATACCAAACAGACCCTAATCATTTAATGCTTGAGTAAACGAATCCATTCATCGGGGTTAGCTAAAATAAAATCATAACTATCATTATTTTTTAAAGTAATTGTTATTGCATCATGTGTAAGTGGCAAAATCCCCGCCCCTTTACCAACTGATTTTTCAATTTTAATAATTGCGCTTAGTAATAGTGTATAAGGTCCTAAACCAGCACTTTCATTGTATGGCTCAAAACGTACCTCACCTTGCGTTACATAAAATTTACCATCGGCTTTTGCCACACCACTTTGGTACGTAGCAGTAGATGATTTAAGTATTTTATTGTTCATTCGGCTTTCCTGCTAATTCATAAATTTACTTTTATAAAACTTATTCACCTTACAAAGTTATACAGTTTGATGTTTTAAGGCAATTAAATTGTACCAAAAAGGTAAATTCAATTAGTACCGCGACTCCCTAGCAAAGTATTAATTAATCTTGGTACAAACCTTGATACCTAATTAATAACAAAACGACTTACAGGTACAGGTTATGGCGAAATTTTTTGGAATTTATTGTGCATCTGGGCTAACTCAACATCATGATTTTATTATTAATAAATTTAAAGTTGAAGACGCTAAAGTAAACAATGGCGCAATAAGCGAAGTGCAAGAAGATGCGCTTTACTTGGCTAGTTTAGATTATAAAACCTTTGGCCCACATGCCTTTTTGCAAACAGATTCGCATATTGCGACGCTGGTTGGCCACCCACTTTTAAGCGCTAATCGAAATAATGATTTAAACACCCTAAACTCACATTATACCAATGCAATGCTCACAGAATGTGAAGGTGTTTTTTGTATGGCACGGTATAACAAGGTTACGAATGTATTAAACTTAGTTACCGATTCCCTTGGTGTTCGCCCTTTTTATTATATGTTTTATGAAGGTGCTTTTATTTTCAGCACCCAATATAGCTTACTCAAAAACTTAGGCTTACCGCTTAGCTGTAATCACGAAGGTATGATGGAATATGCAACACTTGGGTATTACCTATTCGAACACACCCATTACAACGAAATCTCATGTATTCGCCCTGGAACTCGCTTAGAGGCATCATCTAGCGGCATTACTAAAACACAGTATTTTGACTGGTGCAGCCTTACTAAAAATAATGATAATTACGAAAAAACACTGCATAGCTTAAAGCAAGACCTATCTAACAATATAAACAAATATATTGATAACGATAATCACGTGCTCACTACGCTATCGGGTGGATTAGACTCTAGGTTAATTGCGTGCTTACTAAAAAGGCAAGATGTAAACATCACGGCGCTTAATTTTTCGCAGCATGAAACACAAGACTTATACTGTGCAACGGCGTTCGCAAAAAGCCAAAAAATTGAGCTTGATGTTATTCAAGTCAACGATACGCAAGCAAAAACAATTGAAGACAGACTAGGTGAGCATTGGTTAAATGGCACACATCCAAACCACTCTTCAGTAACACGTCCTCGTTTAGCATGGTCTGGCAATGGAGGCAGTGTTGGGCTGGGTGTTATTTACTACTCAGATGAAGTTTACGAAGCGGCTTTAACACAAGAACCTGAGCGCCTTGCTGACGCTTATTTATCGCAACAATTTGCTTATATCCCCAAATCAATAATCCATAACGCTGATAAAATGCAAGCCAGACTAAAAGCTAATATCGTAACTTCATTAAAAGAGTTTGGAGATATTCCGCTTGAAAAAGCTTACTACTTATTTTTGTTACTTAACGATCAGCATCACCATTTAGCCATCCCATTTGATAAAGTGGATGAATATCAAATGGATTTTTGCCTGCCCTTTTATTCCTGGAAAGTACTCCGCCATGTTTTGTCGCAGCCAACGTCACAAGTAAGAAAGCACCGCTTTTATCATGATTTTTTACGCTATGCATTCCCCGAAGCATTAGATTCACCTTGGCAAGCATACCCAGGTCATGTTCCATGTTTATTACCAAAAGAAGGGATTGATCAATGGCAAATTAAACGGCCCAAGCAGTTTAAACCAGCTAAGGTGTACCATATTTTCACTCAATTAATGAAATGCCAACATAAGCAGTTAGTTAACCTTGCCTCGTTTAGTGCGGTTGCGTTACTGCACGCCTCCGGCATTAAAAGCTATAACGATAAACTAAAGGTTATTGAAAATATGCTTAAGTGGTAACATCAAAACACCTTGCTGTAGGCCTCTACTCAAGGTGTTTAAAGCAAGCTGTTGTTATTTAGTTGGTGGGAACCATACGCTAACAATTTTGCCATTACGCACTTCATACACCGCAACGGCAAACATATCATCTCGCCCCTCACCAAGCCTAGTTAACCACTCATAATCAACAACCACAGGCCCATTCACAATTCGATTTTCAAGAATCACTTTAAAAGATTTTGGCGCCGTTTTTAAAAACTGATACGCTTTGATTAAGCTTTCTTGCCCAATAATGTCAGGAGCGCCTTCTTGGCTATTTTTAATTTTTATATCTGCCGAGTGACAGTTTGCAAATAGACCTATATTTAGTGCGTTATAAGCCTCTAGTTGCGCTTGCACTACTTGCTCAGAATCGGTACTTGCCGAGCACGCTAACGCATCACTCGCATAAAAAGGCTAAACTGCGTAAGCATTGAGACAAATTTCATAACAATAAACATCCTTGAAAATAAACTGGGCAGTAAGAAGCTAGTTGGGAAAATAACTAAAAAGATGACTACAAAAACTTAAGAAATACAATACTAGCAATAAGCAAATATAACCTAAAGCAGCTTGCAAAATAAAATTAAGTAAAATTACTTAAATACAAAAAAGGAGAGCATACGCTCTCCTTTTTCAAACGGTCAAGGCCTATTAATTTCTAAAGCGGCCTTTAATTGTACCTGTAACAACGTTTGGAATCATACCTGGAGAGTTTCTATTAAACTGTATATAACAACCATTCCCCGCATCTGAGCATGCCTGACCTTGTATTCTAGAAACGGTGCTTCTACCGTCGTAATCTGTAGTCTTTAGTTTGGCAATCAAATCTTTAATTTCTGAATGGACGTCCAGTAAAACAGGATCTAAACGTTCAATGTCTTGACTTACTTTTAAACCGTCAATATTTATATTTTGCTGTTCAATTATTGCAACTAGTGTATCTAATTTTTCTTGCGCACCTTCATGACCACGAATAGCCAGCGTTTTATGCATTTTAGCTGACTGATACAAACTAGCTTCAGTGCCTATACCATGTTCATAAAAAACAGCTAACAACTCATAGGCTGGTAAATAAGTTGACTCTTTTGCTTTTATTAGCAAGTCGAATGCTAATTTGTCTGAATTTTTATTATTTTCAGCAAACAATTGTTTTGCCTTATCAACCAAAGCAGGCGGGAAACCTCTATCAACAACGCGGTTTAATAACTCATCAGCTCTTGCTATATCTTTATCAAAGATATGCCCGGTTCTATACCAACGCGAAGCCTGATGCATAGCAAAAGGGTCTTTCCACTTAATAGCTCTTAACATAAACTTTCTTGCGTATGCGTCGTCTTGGCTTACGCCTTCACCATTTGCATAAGCAATAGCAAGTAAGCTAGCAGCTTCGCTACTACCGTTAATGGCAAAATTTCTGAGCTTTTTGAAATCCGATGTACATTCAGCAGTTTCACACAAAGGAAGTGTATCTGCCCCTTGGTCTGTGTTTGCATAAGCAAAATTAGCTGATAAGGCCGACGCTATAATTAAAGGTAAAACTTTAGATATTCTCATTGTTCTCTCCATGGTAATGATTTTGGTGTACCTTATTTACATTACAACAGTTTGTCTAAAAATCAAGCTTATAATTACAAGAACATACTGACGTTGTTTATAACTTAAAACCATAATATATATCTAATTTTCACCACACAATTATAATTAACAAATTTTTAACATTATTATCGGGTAATAATAATTTAATTTTTCTATTCATTCACGCCGTCAAATATTATTAAAACACCTTTTTTGTGTAGGGATAAATTAATTACATGACTAATCGCTTGTTAAATCTGAATACGGTTATCTAATAACTAAAAAGATTAACGTTAGAAACCAAATTTTTTATTATGTTAAACAGTACAATATGTTAATTTATGTGATGCAGTTTTTCGGCAAAGAGTAATTAATGAGTAAACAAATTCGATGGACCCTAAAAAGTATTGCTAAAGAGTTAGGTGTGTCTAATGCAACGGTATCTAATGCATTTAATCGTCCAGATCAGCTTTCTGAAAAACGCCGAGAAGCGATACTCAAAGCCTGCAAAGAGCTTGGTTACTTTGGTCCAAATAAAGCCGCGCAATCGTTAAGAAACGGTACCTTTAACATTGTCGCTTTGGTGTTACCCGACAGTGTTGAATACATGGTGTCAGACCCAGTCGCCAGCAGCTTTATGCGTGGCGTTACCTCAGTACTCGAAAAAAACAATATTAACGTTTTGTTGTTTTCTGGCAGTAACAATAACCTTACTAGTGTTGTTGATTTTGTAGATGGTTTTATTTGTTACGGTCGCCCTCGTAACCACGCATTAGTAGAACAACTTAAAACAACGTCAAAACACGTCGTCACTGTAGATTTTGACATTAATCGCAATGCTTCAGTTAACATCAATAACGAACAAGCTAGCTACGAAATTGCCAAGCATGTTTTGCATGATATAAGCGATAAAGTCGCTATCTTAGGGCTGAGACTTCTCGATGAAAACGTATTATGCCGCGTTTATGAACATCACGAGTTTAAAACCGGAGAGTCAATTTCTCACCAGCGTTTACGTGGCTATCAACGCGCATTAATTGAGGCAAATATTAATGTTGCTGACGATCGTATTTGGAACATACCTGAAAGCAGTGAACGGTTTGCTAATATAGCTGCAAAAGAAGTTTTATCAGCCTCACCTCGCCCTAACGTTATTATCTGTATGAGTGATTTAATTGCACTGGCCACAATGCGAGAAGCAATCAAGCAAGGTATAAAAATTGGTAAAGACCTACGTATTGTAGGATTTGATGGGATTGATGAAGCAGCACGGTTTGTGCCTCGGTTAAGTACTATTCATCAAAACAGTGAAGAAAAAGGCGTAATTGCTGCAAACTTATTTATTTCTAAAGAAAACAAAGTACAAGAAGTCAGTTACGATCTCGACATTGGTGCCAGCAGCTAATAAAAAAGCCAAGCTATCTAGCTTGGCTTTTTGTTAAGCAAAACTCTATTCGTTACAATAAAGAATCTAAACTTATCGATGTTTCTGCTTCGCCATTTACTTGCGTTATAAGAGCAGTTCTTGCTTCAAAATCTACACTTAATGAAATTGATTGTTCACCAAGTTGCCACATTAAACAACACATACTGCCTTCACCTTGCGCTGAAAATTCGCCCGAAAACGCAGGATGCTCGTTACGAAGTTTAATTAGTTCAATTAACCCTTTTACCACGGGCTTATCAAGTGATTGACTTATTTTATCTGCATTTAAATATGGGCGATTAATATCGCGGCCAACGTTTGTTTTTGCTAAAAGATCCATATCGTTTTCGCATGCAAATAGGCCTCCGTAGTACACTTGTGGAACACCTGGTGCAAAAAACTGAATGGCACGAGATAGTAAATAATCAAAATCTTTGGCGCCTAACGCATTATAATAAGTACAATTAACCTGATATAAGTCAACATTACTTGCTGCAGCTCCTGTTGCTTGTCGACTTTCGTTATTGCTGTTTGCATGCATAGTTTCTACAAGGTTATCAATTTGCTCAACGTTTAATAAACCCGGTTTGTCGCCCATTGGACCAGCATCAATGATACCAATACCGTCATGTGTATCGAGAACTGTTAAACAGTTACGTGGTGATATTTTTAGCCACTTCAAAAGTGCATCAACGTCATTGTTAAATAAGCTATGTAAAATAAGCGGCGGCAGTGCAAAGTCGTAAACCATGTTTACGCGCTTAGCCACTTCAACCTGAGTTTGATAATGGCTGTGTATTTCAGCAATTGTTTCCATACCTAATTCATTTGCTTGCTTAGATAAGTTATCTAAATAACCAAACGTTTCATCTAGCATAAAACAGTTAGTACCCGCTTGCTTAATAGCGTAACCCGCTGCATCTAAGCGAATAATATTTACATTGTTAGCCGAGAATTTGGTGAGTACGTTATTTAAATACGCAACGCCTGCTTCTACCTTTACATTAATATCAATTTGATTATCGGTAAACGTAGTCCAAAAATCGTACGTTTCGCCATCACCACATTTCATTGGTGTAAAACAACTACCAGGGCGAGGACGATAAATTGCTTTTTGCTCTGCGTCGCTCATGCCATTTGGAAATACGTCTTCTTTGGTTAAAAACAAATCCCAAAACTCAGAGGCTTTACCTTTTGCAAGCACATCCTGAAACTGAAAAGATTGCGCCGATACATGGTTAACAATTAAGTCAGCCATTAAATCATGGTTATTACCTAGCGCTTTAATATCTTCCCAAGAACCTATTCTTGAATCTACTTCACTATGGTCGATAGGGTCAAAGCCAGCATCACTGCCGTCAATTGGGTTATAAAATGGCAACAAATGCACACCGCCAAATACGCCTTTTAAAGAACCGTTTAAAAGTGTAGTGAGTGCATTTATGTCTTGGCCGGTGATTCGATCAGCATATGTGATCAATTGAACTTTGTTTTGCATCATTGTGTGATTACCATGTTGAAACTTAATCGATTAAGATATATCTTTAACTAGAGAGTAAGAATTTACAAGTAATTTTTAAAAATTTTACATACAACTATCGTTGCATGAATAATACTTCACTAAGTAACTAACTGACTTAACGAGTATTAGCCTGCATTTAACGAGGATTAAATAAAATGACAAAATCACACACACAAGTAAGCGGCGATCCGTTGCGACAAATACGCTGGCTTACATACATGATGTTTTTTATGTTTGCCATGACCTCTGATGCGGTCGGTATGATCATCCCTGAGCTTATAAAAGACTTTGGCTTGAGTATGACCCAGGCCAGTGCCTTTCATTATGCACCAATGGCTTTAATTGCTTTCAGCGGACTATTTTTAGGCTTTTTAGCCGACAGCCTAGGCCGAAAGCAAACCATTATGTTGGGCTTACTCATTTTTTCTGCGAGTTGTTTTTTATTTGCAGTGAGTTCTAGTTTTAATTTTTTCTTGGTACTTCTTTGCTGTATTGGTTTGGCAATCGGCTTATTTAAAACGGGTGCATTAGCATTATTGGGTGATATCTCGCACAGTAACGAAGAACACACCAAAACAATGAACAAGGTAGAAGGCTTTTTTGGAATAGGTGCTATTGTTGGTCCTGCACTGGTAGGTATTTTACTCGTTCAAAATGTGAGCTGGACGTACCTTTACATTATTGCCGGTGTTATGTGTTTGATCCTTGCGCTTCTGGCATGGCGAGCAGATTATCCGCCAGTTGTAAAAACAACCGAAAAACCCGCTTCACTTGCCACTACCATGAAAATGATTAAAAACCCTTACGCACTCGGCTTTTCAATGGCCATCGCATTATATGTAGCTACCGAAGTGGCTATTTATGTATGGATGCCAACACTACTACAAGACTACACAGGTTCATGGCCATTACTTGCAACATACGCACTAACCATATTCTTTATACTTCGCGCGGCGGGTCGTTTTATAGCGGTATGGTTACTAAATCGCTTTAGTTGGCAAGGCGTAATGACCTACCTGAGCCTTGGCATAGCACTGTGCTATGTAGGCACATTAATCGGCGGTGTAGATTGGGCTGTAGGATTGCTTCCACTTTCTGGTTTATTTATGTCAATGGTTTACCCCACTTTAAACTCTAAAGGTATTTCCTGTTTCCCTGTTCAACAACATGGTGCCGTAGCTGGCGTTATATTATTTTTCACCGCATTGTCAGCAGCATTAGCACCGCTTTTAATGGGTATGATCAGTGATTACTTTGGTCACGTACGTTATGGCTTTTACTTAGCAACCGGTTTTGCAGTTATTTTATTTTTGGCTATGCTTTTTAATTATTTACGCGACCCATCAGCATCAGCTTTAGAACAAAATAACGTTGTTACTAATTAATTTGATAATTATTTAACAAAAAAATTACCCTATAAATCAATGGGTGAGTAAAAAAAGAGCAAATTAATAATAAAATAATTTGCATCTTGTAAAAATTTTGTTATTTTTACTTAATCGATTAAGTAGAAATAAATAACCATTTAGGTTCAACATAACGAGGCGTTCACATGACAACACACAACACTCCTTTATATTTAATCAGTGCATTAGCACTTGCAGTAAGCCAAGGCATTAATGCACAAGAAGCAGAAACAACACAGCCAGAAGCATCACAAAACAAAGGACTTGAAACAATCGTTGTAACCGGTGTACCACGCCGTACAACAATTATGGCGTCAAGCGTATCAGTAAGCAGTGTTTCGCTTGAACAAGTTCAAGTTTCAACACCTCGCTCTACCGCTGAAGCATTTAGAATCATTCCGGGTATTCGTTCAGAATCTACCGGCGGTGAAGGTAATGCAAACATTGCAGTTCGTGGTCTACCGGTTGCATCAGGTGGCGCTAAATTTTTACAATTACAAGAAGACGGTTTACCTGTACTGCAATACGGTGACATCGCTTTTGGTAACGCCGATATCTTTATGCGCCTCGACAACACGGTACAAACGGTTGAGTCAATCCGTGGTGGTTCTGCGTCCACAGCAGCAAGTAATGCACCAGGCGGTATCATCAACTTTATCTCTAAAAACGGCGAAAACGAATCGGGCAGCGTTGCAACCACTGTTGGCCTAGATTTCGATAGTGTGCGTACTGATTTTGAATACGGTACTTATTTAACTGACAGCGTTCGCTTTCATGTAGGTGGCTTTGTACGCCAAGGTGAAGGCCCACGTGAAACGGGTTACACATCAAATAAAGGTGGTCAAATAAAAGCTAATTTGACTAAAGATTTTGATAACGGCTATGTTCGTCTTTACTACAAGCACTTAGACGACAAAAGCGTTGGCTACCTTCCAATGCCAATGTACTCAAATGGTGATTCAGTTCCAGGTTTTGATTCTCAGTCAGATACACCGCATTCAGCCTTATTTACTAAAACAGTTCGCTTAAATGGCCAAAACCAAATTAGCAATGGTGACATTCGCGACGGCATGAACCCAAATGTTGATTCTATTGGCTTTGAAGCTGTATTCGACCTAGACAACGACTGGCGTATTGAAAACCGTTTCCGCAAGTCATCAGTTAGCGGAAACTTTAATTCTATTATCCCTGCTGAAGTAGGTGATGCATCAGCAATGGCAGCAAGCATTGGTGGAGCAGGCGCAACACTGAGCAACGCAAACACAGGTGACGCATTCAATGGCGATTTAGCAATGCGCATCCATACGTTTGACGTAACAATGAATGACTTTGACTCTATTGTTAACGACTTTAAACTAACAAAATCGTTTGACGATGACACAAGCCTAACGTTTGGTTACTACGCATCAACACAAAACATAGCTATGTCGTGGTTATGGAACTCTTACGTTATGGAGCTTAAAGGTGATAATGCAGCACTGTTAAATGTAACGGCGGCTGATGGCACTGAGTTTTCTGAAAACGGTTTATACGCTTACGGCACGCCATTTTGGGGCAACTGTTGTCAACGCGATTACGACACTGAATACGACACACGTGCACCTTATGTTGCTTTCTCAACTAAACTTGGTGACTTGAGTATTGATGCAAGTGCGCGTTATGACAGCGGTGAAGCACGCGGTAATTACGCAGGAGCAGTAACCTCTACTGTAGACATGAACCGTGATGGTCTTATTTCAGTACCCGAGCAGAATGTGGTTGGTATTGATCATGCTAACTCAAGCCCAGTAAATTACGATTGGAGCTATTCGTCTTACTCAATTGGTGCTAACTACCAAATAGATCCTAGCCTTGCAACATTTGCACGTATCAGTAAAGGCGGACGTGCAAACGCTGATCGTCTTTTATTTGGTAAAGTACGCTCAGATGGCTCAGTAGCTGATGAAGATGCAGTTGATGAAGTAAATCAGTTTGAGTTTGGTGTTAAGAAGCGTTTTGACTCGCTATCGGTATTTGCAACAGCGTTCTACGCAGAAACTGAAGAACAAAACTTTGAAGCAACATCACAAACGTTTTTTGATCGTGAATACGAAGCCAAAGGTATTGAGCTTGAATCAACGTACTTCATGGATGCATGGGATTTTCGTGGTAACTTAACGTGGACTGATGCCGAAATAGCTAAAGATGCCCTAACACCTGACGTTGTAGGGAATACACCACGCCGTCAAGCTGATTTAATTTACTCACTAATGGCTCGTTACAGCTATGAAAAAGGTGCAGCAGGTTTAAGCTTTATTGGTACAACTGATGCCTACGCGCAAGATAACAATGACCTTAAATTTGATGGTTACACGCAGGTAAATGGCTTTGTAAGCTACGACCTATCTGAAAGCCTTAGCCTTGCGCTTAATGTAAATAACCTATTTGACACAGTCGGTATTACAGAAGCAGAGGAAGGTTCAGTACCAGCAAACGGGATTATTCGCGCACGTACAATTAATGGCCGTACTACATCATTAACGCTTAAATACGCGTTTAACTAACCGAGTCTGAGTGTGTTAAGCGCTGAAATGCAGTTTAATTTCAGCGCTTTATTCCTCGCTTAGCTCAAACTTTATTACTCTCCCGTAAATTTAACCTAGCTTAGCTAGGTTTTTTAGGATTTATAACATGACCAAATTACTTAGCCTTGGCGAGCTGCTTATTGATATGTTGCCACAAGACTCACACAACACAGCGTATTTACCTATTCCTGGTGGCGCACCTGCAAACGTAGCAGTCGGTTATGCAAAGTTGGGCGGAAACGCAGCTTTTTGTGGTGGTATGGGTGATGATTACTTTGCAAAACAACTTACTGACGCGTTAAAGCAATATAATGTCGGCACCGAGTATTTATTCACTATAGAAAATGCGCAAACAGCTATGGTTATTGTCAGCCTAGATGAAACAGGCGAGCGTAGTTTTGGCTTTTATCGCCATAACACAGCCGATGTACTATTAACGCAGGCGCATTTAGCGCATATAAATTGGCAAGAAATAAGCACACTACACTTTTGTTCAAACACATTAACCGAATCAGCAATTGCCAACACAACGGTTAAAGCGCTAGAACTTGCAAAAGCGAATAATAAGCTCGTCAGTTTTGATGTGAATTTACGCTACAGCTTGTGGGAAAACACAAACGATATAGCAAGCAATGTAAAAGCCTGTTACACCTATTGTGACATAGTAAAACTCTCGCGTGACGAACTTAATTTTTTAGCTCAGCATAGCGATACAACGAGCGATGATTACATTCAAATGCTATTAAATACCGGAGTAAAACTGGTGTTTTTAACCGATGGACCAGAGCCTGCCACGGTTTACCACAGCGCATTTACACTTAACGAATCGGCACCAAAAATAAACGCCGTAGATACAACAAGCGCAGGTGATGCATTTATAGCGGGGGTTTTATACTACTTAAATAACTTAGGAAGTGATTTACCACTAGCAGATAAACTAAATGATAAAGCGAGCGTAAAAGGCGCCCTGCACTTTGCTCTTAAATGTGGCTCTAAAGCGTGTTTAGCTAAAGGGGCATTTCCGGCATTACCTGTGTTGGCTGATGTACTTTAATAGGCCTAATGTTTTTTAAGTTCAAATATATGCAGTAACGCGTAGTTACTGCATAGCATCAAACACCATTTTACTATCCACTATTTGTTCAAAGTGCGTTATTTTTTGATTTTTAAGCTGCCAAATATGCGCGACCCTAGCTTGCATTTTTTTACCCGTTTTAATATAAGTACCAGAGTACGTGCCATACACTACAACAGTATCATCTTGGGATAAGTAGTTTTGTGGCGTAAACGTGTAGTTATACCATTCGCTTGCAAGCTTTTGAAAAACATGTTCAGTAATGTCATTCATACCATGGTATGTACCAGCATAAGCAAAACCGTCAGCCTCTTTCCAAGTAATAGTATCACTTGCATGAGCAACTAAATTTTGCCCATTCTCTTGTGATGTTTTGCCTTCATACGTACTTTTAATTATGTCTATGTTGCTCATTTTTGCACACCCTTGCACTATAAAAAGGAAGCTCAATAAAGCTGTAATATAAACAGCTTTATTATTTAGAAATTTCATCACACTATACTAGCGCAACTGATTGCTGTAAGTAGGTAACCCACTGCTCAGTTTTTCCATAATAATGGGCTATATCGGCTTTTTGCCACTTACCTGTGTTAAATTCAAATGCTGCACTAGGAAAACCTTGCCCATGAATATTGTGCAATAAGCCTCGGCTTTGTGCTATATGTTGATCTGTTGCATCGCCTTCTAGCGCATTAAAGTGGGTTTCAAATAAGGCCTTGTTTAAACCCAGCTCCAATGCAATATCAGTCAGTACATGCAGCTGCATAATGTTTTTACCCTGGGCATAATAAGCATGTTGAATACTATTAAGCATTTCCCCACCTGATATACCAAGCTTTTGCGCTGCCAATATAGCGGTAATAGCCGGAGCCGAGTTGAGTATAATATCGTTGGTTTTTAAAAGCCCATCAGTATAGTTACTACCAAATACCTGACCGGTTTTCTTCGCTATAACACTGTCGTTTTTAAGTGCAAATTCACGCCATGCAGGAGTCACAGGTTTGACATTATCACCTGTTAGCATACCTCCACTGTGTACTTTTACAATTAAACCATCAATATTTTCAGCAGCGGTGATCAAGGGCACGCTGCCGTAAGTCCAACCACATAAAGGGTCAACAATTATATGTAACGTTACGTTTTTCATTAATATTTCCTATCTAAATAATTGCTTAACGCAAGGGCACTTAGTGCCATTGCATCTCACCCATAACCACTTTTGAGCCCAACTCTAAAATGCTTCTAGCACCTAAATCAGGGTAAGCTTGAGTCATTATCTCTACAAATTCAGTTGAGTTTTTTGCATTTTTTGCAGCGCTATCCGCCTTATTTAAGTATCCTTTCATGAATGACACACCAGAAAGGTCTTGTTTACTGCCCTGTAAAAAGTGACCTGGAATAACAGTCTGTGGTTTTAAATTCTCGATGTTATCTAATGTTGACTGCCAAGTTTGACGCTCTGCAGCAGTGCTCGAATCGGCCAACCACACATGCATTTGATCAAATACTACAACCCCACCCAGCACTGTTTTTATAGAAGGGATCCAAAGGTAAGTATGCTTTGGATCATGCTGTAAATTTTTAATAATGATTTCTTTCCCATCTATAGTTAGGGTATTTGATAGTATTACTTCTGGCAAAATAAGTTCTTTAGGTGCATTGCTCTTTAAAATAGGCCCCCAATAATTTAACTTTCCTTGCATTGAGCGTTTAATATTCTCTACTGTTGATTTAGTCGCTAATAACTTTGCTTTTGGAAAAGCAGCTTTAATTACATCTAAACCAAAGTAAAAATCAGGGTCGCTGTGACTAATATAAACAGCTGTTAATGTTTTACCGCTCGCTTTTATTTTTTCAACCAATGCTTGTGCATCATTACGCTGAAATTGGGCATCCACTAATAACACTTCGTTATCACCACTTATAATGCTTGATGAAACAGCAAAAATACTTTTGTCTTGTGGGTTATATACATCAACATCTAATTCACTTTGCGCTAATACCGGTTGCATTAATGTGCTTGCTAATAAAGCTGTTGTTGCTAATACGTGTTTAACTTTTTTCATTCTCAGTAGCCTGTTTGTTATTTCGTTAAGATGAGGTTATTGTATATTGCAATTTAAGAATGAAAAACTAGGCAGAATGCAACTATCTGTTGCATAAATCGAGCATATAGGCAAAGTGAATGGATAGAATTATTGCAGCTGATGTATTTATAAAAATTGTAGAGCAGAAAAGCCTAGCCGGTGCTGCCCGTGCTTTAGATATGTCTAGATCTATGGTTACACGGTATTTGAATCAAATGGAAAAGTGGGCAAATACCCAACTACTCCATCGGTCAACAAGAAAAATAACACTCACGTCAGAGGGTGAAAAAGTACTTAATCATAGCCGAGAGCTCATTGCCATCGCCCAAAATATTAGTGCGCCGATAGAAAGTAATAACAAATTAAACGGGCAAATTAGGTTGTCGTGCTCGCCTTTTTTAGCACATGATGTACTACCAGATATGTTGCAACAATTCTTACACGCTCACCCCGAAGTCAGTATTGATGTACAAATTAGTAATCACGTTACAAATTTGGTAGAAGAGCGAATAGATTTAGCAATTAGAATTACCAATGACTTAGATCCTAATATAATTGCTCGCCCACTTGGGAAATGCCATTCAGTATTATGTGCAAGCCCAGAATATTTAGAAAAAAACTCTAAGCCTATAACTACGGATGATTTGAGTCGCCATAACTGTTTAAACTATTCACGGTTTGAAAAAAGTATGTGGCATTTTTCACACCCTGAAAAATCCGTATCTGTGGCGATTGCTGGTAACTTCAGTGCTAATGATTCGAGCTTACTGTTAAAAGCTGCTCTAAATAATCAAGGAATAACTCTACAACCTAAGTTTGCTGCGCAGAAATATATAAATAATGGAAAGTTAATACATTTACTACCACACCTTAAACTACAAACTTTGAGCATATACGGTATTTACCGCTCCAGGAAACATCAGTCACTTGCACTTCGTTCATTTATTGATAGCTTAGTAACGTATTTTGATAAGATTGATACTTAACAATAAGCGAAAACTATTAAACGTTCGCTATAAGTCCTTTATTTGAGAGTTGAAATAGCGCTTTGTAAGCGCTATTTTTTGAAAGAAGAGATTTATTATTCGTCTAACCAATCTATGGCAGCGGTAGCATTTTCAAAGTATTGAACCTCACCCGATATAAACCAGTTACCTATTTTTGCCATTCGAGCTTGCCACTCTTTATTACCGTATATTGTTGTGGTCAACTAATTCCGGACAGTAAATTAAGTTTTTCTTCTGCTATAGCAGGGGCAACCATTTGGTTGTGGCTATGTGGCCTGCGCCAGTTATAATAATTCATTAAATAATAGCTAATATCTTTTTCAGCTTCTTGGTAATTACTATAACCTAACGAAAGAACCCATTCCGTTTTTAAGCTTCTAAATAGGCGCTCCATCGGGGCATTATCCCAGCAATTTCCTCGGCGGCTCATACTTTGTTCTATACGGTAACGCCACAGCCTTTGTTGAAACCTTTTTGCGCTGTACTGACTGCCTTGGTCTGAATGAAACATAAGCCCAAGTGGCTTGCCTCGTTGCTCGTATGCTCTATCTAATGCTTTAATAACTAAGTCAGTATCAGGCTTATCTGACATTGCCCAGCCAACCACACGACGAGCAAATAAGTCGATAATAACAGCTAGATAAGACCATTTATTACCTGTCCAAATATACGTAATATCCCCACACCAAACTTGGTTTGGGCCATCAACGTCAAACTCACGGTTAAGTATGTTTGGAATATCTAGCCGCTCCACCGTCGCTAATTTATATGAATGAGGCCCTGGTTGTTTGCATACCAATCCCAAGTCACGCATGATGCGGCGTACCT
>NZ_LOFI01000027.1:197847-219331 GCF_001469195.1 Pseudoalteromonas sp. 10-33
GCATACCAATCCCAAGTCACGCATGATGCGGCGTACCTTAAAGATACCAATAGGTAAGCCAGCGTGGTTTAGCATCGCCACTAATGTGCGGCTACCAGCAGCTCCACGACTGAGTGAGAATAACTCACTAATCGTTGACCTAAGCTGCACCTCTTCAAGCTTAATTGATGCCACACGCTGCTTAAAATCATAATAACTAGAACGCGGAACATCAAACACGCTACAGACCATTTCTAAAGACTCATGCTCACTTAAATGGCCTATCAACGAATATTGTTCATCTCGTCTGACATTAAGAGAGCGGTAGCCTTTTTTAAAATTGTTTTTTCTCTTTCAAGTCGATTAATTCTAGCTTCAAGCTCCTGAATTTTAAGCTGTTCAGGAGTAAGAGCTTTAGAGTTTGGTGTTGTGCCACCACGCTCATCTTGTAATTGTTTAACCCAGCGACGAAGAGCTGTTTCACCGACTTCTAGTGAGCGAGCAGCTTCAGGGAATGAGTATCCTTCATCAAGGACTAATTTTGCTGAATCAAGTTTAAACTCTTGAGAAAAAGAGCGACGTTGTTTTGTCATAGAACACCTCAGCTTGAGTGGTAATAATACCACCTAAATTGGTGTCCGGTTTCATTGAATCACAACATATAGCTACTTTTTTAAATTCTTTAGAGTGTTTAACACCTAACTTTAAGTCATCCCAGGCTGCGCGTAGCTCCCAACCTTCAAGTTCACTACCGTCTATTAATGCATTCACCACTGGGTGCTTAACTTCGCCAAGAGCTGAGTTTATCATTGGGGTAATTATTTTGTAGTCGTCGTGAGTAAGCGTACCAACGGCTTTAAGTTTTAAAAAAAACTCTCTTCCTGCTCGTTCAAGACCAATAGATAAACCATGTGTTGTGTGTACCATTACTGCTCTCCTTAAATAGGCTGAGTGGTAAAAATACACCTTCTAAAATTAATTAGTCCTGAACTAAATCAATAAATAGTCTTGAACTAAATTAATAAATAATCTCAAATAAACGACTCAATTACGCATTTTGTACGCGAGATATCTGGTTTTCTACATCAGTTAAATGACCCGTTTTAAGCCATACTTTTGCACCATTACTTCCCGCTTTAACGTTAACGGAGCTATTAACAGGCACTCTTAACCAACTGTTTTTTACAAGGGTATCGGCTTGCTCATCAAATGAGCCTTCAAGTACTAGCAGCTCAGCTCCACCTTTTGCGCTTATAACCATGCAGGCGTTGGGCTTAAAGTGCAACAAGCTTACCTCTTCAAAGTCGTCTTTGTATAAAGGGGTTACGGCAACATTTTTAAAACTAGGATGCACCGTACTTTGCATCAAATTTGTTTGCAAACGCACGTGCGTTCGATCATCTGGTTGAAACTGCCATAACTTTACAAATATAACGCAGCCATTTTCAGACCCCGGCTTATGCTTTGATTGCGGTGGATTACGGATATAAGAACCTGCCGCAAAGTCACCATGCTCATCTTGAAATACCCCTTCAAGCACAACAAACTCTTCACCGCCTGTATGTACATGCGGCGAAAATTCACTCCCAGGTGCATAACGAACAATGGTCGTTGCGCGAGCAACTTCGTCGCCCACTCTATCGAGCGCTCGCCTATCAACGCCCGCCATTGGCGATGCAACCCACGGGAGTGATTCGCTATGTACCACAACTCGTTTACTAAAATCGGCAGCTATTTTCATATTTGGCTCCTAAGCGTAACTTCACTTAAATTTTAAACTAATAACCTAATTAAGCTGCAACACTTGGGCGTTTTGCTACTTTTTCTTGCCATGCAACTAAATGGGTTAACTCATTCGGGATTGCTATTTGTGCAAATCCAGCAAATACCATCCCAGCATACAATGTAATATCAGCAATACTAAACTGCTCGCCGCCAACAAACGCCGATTGCGCTAGTACATCATTAAAATAGCTAAACCCTTGGCGCGCCTTTTCACCTTGCTTTTCGCCCCACCCAACATTTTGATATGTCTCAAGTTCTGGGCCTAAACCATCAGTAGCATGATGAAAATACGTTGCAACGGCATCAAGTACCATAGACTCAGCTCGTTTTTGCATCATATTTATTACTGCGCGCTCTTTTGCCGTAATGCCCATTAATGATTGCCCTGTAAAAGCAGCATCAATATATTCAGTAATTGCCGTGCATTCAGATATAAATGTTCCGTCATCAAGCTCTAATACTGGTACACCTGCTAATGGATTTTTGGCTAAAAAAGCCTCTGTTCGGTGTTCACCATTCAGTAAATCTACTGGAATAAATTCAACATCAGCTGTCGCATTTTTCTCTGCCAGTGCAATACGAACGCGAAGCGGATTTGGGAAGTTCTCTACATCATAAATTTTCATTGTGTGACCTTTCTTAATTAACCTACCTACTGATAGGTATTTATATTCCTTAAACTAAAGTAAGTCAAACTTTAAAACAGCTATGTAGGCCAAAAATTTTTAAACGATTGAAAATTAATATTTTTATTTATATAAACATTAAGGCTTGATAATAACTATCTACTGGTCGATAATTTTAGTATCAAGAATAGGATGACGAAACATGAGCAAAAAAGAGGCCCTACTCAAAGCGGCAGAAAATAAAGTACGCCTTGGCGGATACAGCAATTTTAGCTTTAGAGAGCTTGCTAACGAAGTGGGTATAAAAAGCGCAAGTGTACATTACCACTTCCCTACCAAAGCTGATTTGGGCGCAGAACTTGCGCATCAATATACCGATGCGTTTCTGCTTTCATTAGGAGAACCCGCTGAGTTAAAAGCCCAAGGTAAAGATCCCATCGATTTTTACACATCGTTATTTAGGGGCGCGCTAGTAACCGATAAAAAAATGTGTTTATGTGGTTTACTTGGTGCCGAAAGCGACACCCTACCAGAAAAAGTACGTATAGAAGTAAAACGCTTTTTTACTAAAAATTTAACATGGCTAAGCGCTGCGCATTCAGTTAATGGTGACGAAAACCCACAAAAAGCCGCTATTCAAACAGTAAGTATGCTTGAAGGTGCAATGATGATAAGTAAAACTCTCGACGATCATAGCTACTTTGATTTAGCAACTCGAGACAGTAATTAACCACACGATTTAACGCATAAAAAAAGCGAGCTTATATAGCTCGCTTTTTAGTCTTACACGGAAATTATTTAAACTGCTGGGCTCGGTTTGTGCTTAGCATGCACTATAGCAAGTATAATTAGGCCAACGACCGCTACAACTGCACCAATAGGTTTACCTAAATCACTTGATAAATTAAAACCAATTGCAGCTGTTGTTATGTATGACAAAGTCACTGCCGTTGCAATTACCGCAGGAACACTGGCAATCCAATGAAATGTACCACGGTCAAACAAATACTTGGTCGCTAACCACAATACGCTAGTAGACAGCAGCATGTTTGAAAACGCAAAGTAACGCCAAATTAATGAGAAATCTAACTTCGTCATAAAATAAGCGATAGTCAAAATAGGGAGCGCGAGTAATAAACGATTGCGTATACTTTGCGGAATATTAAAGGCATCAACCACGGTTAAGCGCAATGAACGAAACGCGGTATCACCTGAAGTAATTGGGAAAACAGCAACCGCAATAATTGCCATAATACCGCCAAATACACCTAAGTAACTATTTGCAATGTGGTTTACAACTAAGCCTGGACCACCTTGGTCAAGCATTGCCTTTAAACCAGCATAACCTTCAGGGAACGCCGCAATACCAGCCAGCGCCCAAACACAACCGACAATACCTTCACACATCATGGCGCCATAATACACAGGGCGCACATATTTTTCGTTTGTTAAACAACGAGCAATAATAGGAGCTTGCGTTGAATGAAAACCACTAATTGCACCACAGGTAATAGTTATAAATAACAAGGGCCAAGTTGGTAAGCCGTCGGGGTTTGGGGTTAAAAAGTCATGCGCGTGGTCGGCTTCAAAATACGCCAAAAAGTCGCCAGCAACCGGTAAATGTGGCGCGTTAATGAGTAACGACACGGCAACAGCTACAGTCATCACAATCATCAACAAACCAAAAATGGGGTAAAAACGTGTAATTATTTTATCAATTGGTAACAACGTTGCTAAAAAGTAATAGGCTAAAATAGCCAATACCCAAAAAGTATTATTGGCTAAAAATGTACCTTCAAATAAATTTAAGTTACTAAGTAAACCAGCTGGGCTCATTATGAATACTACGCCAACAAAAAATAGCAGCATAGCGGTAAAAATGAGCATAAAGCCTTTAAATACAACATTGTAATAATGACCAGCTATTTCAGGTAAGCTTTTACCGTCTTCTTTTATACTCATTACACCTGAGAAAAAGTCATGTACTGCACCACCTAAAACATTACCTAGCACAATCCATACAAGCGCAACCGGGCCATATAAAGCGCCCAGTATAGGGCCAAAAATTGGACCCACACCCGCAATATTTAAAAATTGAATTAAAAAGGCTCGCACAGGGTGAATAGCCACGTAATCAACACCTTCGCTAAAGCGCTTTTGTGGTGTATCAACCGTTGAATCCATGCCTGCTTGTTTTTCTACAAATGGGCTATAAAACTTATATCCCAAAATTAATATGGTGAGGCAAATAAAAAAGATAATCATAAAGCACGTTTCTCTTTTGTATGTGTATTTAGGAGCGCAGTGTGAATCGCTCCGCATTATGTTGACTAATAACCTTGGAACAGTATCAAAGCTGTTTGTGACAAACAATTAGACGTTTAGCTAATGCCTTGGTCGTAATCGCTCATGACTTGTTCAATTTATAAAGTAATTTGAAAGCTCGTTTTTAAACCTCTCGAATGCAGCTATTTAAACGTTCACAATGTGTGTTTACCACACAAATTTTCGGCAAAAAAAAGCGGCTAAGCATATTGCTTAAGCCGCTTTCAACACACAATTATTTTTAAAGAGGACGCATAAATTCGTTAATTTGTTGATGAGTCAATGTAGGTGTAGCACCTGCACTTTCTGCAACCATAGCCCCTACCGCACAGGCAAAATCAACCGCATGCTGAGCACAATCGCTGCTACATAACTGATATATCAATGAACCTAAGAATGAATCCCCAGCGCCCACTGTGTCTACAACACTAATTAAATAGCCTGAGTTATAGTAATTCTCGCCTTTAATAGTGAGTAGCGCACCGTGGCTGCCTTTGGTTACACAAAGGTATTCGGTGTTAGTTTGCTCTGCAATGAACGCTAAGTTTTGCTCAAGTGAATGGAACTTACAGCCCATTGCTTTGGCAATCTCATAAAGCTCTTCATCGTTTAATTTAATGAAGTCGGCTTTATTCATTAAATCTACTAGCGTGTTTAATGTATAATGTGGTGCGCGTAAATTTACATCAAACACTTTAAAGTTAGCCACATCAACCAACTGGTTTAACGTAGCAAGAGAGGCTTCGCTTCGGCCAATTAAGCTGCCAAATACAAATACAAATACATCACTGGCTTTTACTTTGTCAATAAGGGTGTCAGTAAGCTCAATGTTATCCCACGCAGTGTCGGCTACTATTTCGTAACTGGCTGAACCGCTTTTATCGAGAGTAACTTGTACGGTGCTGGTTTTTTTGTCGTTATTAACGGCAATATAATCGCAACTAACGCCTTTTGCTTTAATTTCGCCAAGAAGCTCAGTACCTAATTCATCGTTGCCTACTGCGCTTATCATATCGGCTTTAATACCTAATGAGTTAATGCGCACACACATGTTTAATGGTGCGCCGCCTAAACGTTTACCTGTTGCAAAACAATCCCATAGCACTTCGCCAAAGCAACTTACGCTTACGTCTTTACCTTGTTTAGAATCAATTAAAATGCTCATTATTAGTTACCTTTAGGCTCAAGCACGTTTTTCATAATTGCTTTAATTTTGCTTGCTAGTGCGTATAACGCGTCTACATTGTTTTTGTAGTGAGACGTAAATGCGCTTTGCGTATTTAAATCGCCAAATAAGCTTGTTAGCGATAAAAACGCCAGCGAATCAGTAGCCTTTTTAGCAGCAGCTTCATGTAACTCGTTTTGCATTGCATCAATTACTTCAAGGGTATTGCCTTGCTCATCTGTTTCTTTGTCGCTGTAAAAACACCATGCAGCAATAACCAATGTAGCAAGTGATACATCTCGGCCTTGCGCTAGGTTTTCGTTAATAGTGGCAATTAAAAACTTAGGTAGCTTAGCTGCGCTTTCTGAACAAATACGCGATAAGCTGTCTTTAATGTTTGGATTAGCAAAGCGTTCTATAAGTGTGTCTTTGTACACTTCTAGGTCAATACTTTCTAGTTGCTCTAGGTTAGGCGTTACTTCTTTATCCATAAACGCACGTAGGTACTTTGCAAATAGAGGATCTGATACTGTTTCGTCAATTGTGCCATAGCCATGCACTGAGCCGAGTAAACCCAGTACAGAATGGCCAGCATTTAATAAACGAATTTTCATGGTTTCAAAAGGGGTTACATCTTTTACAAATTGAGCACCGGCGTTATTCCAATTTGGGCGCCCGTCACAAAATGAATCTTCAATTACCCACTGCGAAAACGACTCACAGGTAATTGGCCAAGCATCACTTACAACATATGTATCTGACACGTAGTCAATATCACTTTGTTTAGAAACAGGTGTAATGCGGTCTACCATTGCATTGGGAAACGAAACGTTTTCTTCAATCCATTCACTTAATGCTGCATCTTGCTCTGCTGTAAAAGCAAGTAACATTTTGCGCGTTACATTGCCATTGTGTTGAATGTTATCGCATGACTGTACAGTAAATGCTTTTAAACCCTGCTCTTTACGTAGCTTTAACGCAGCGGCTATATATCCAAATGCGGTAATAGGATCGTTCGGATTATTAATGTCGTTAATTATATCCGGGTTTTCATAATCAAACTCACCCGTTACTGGGTTAAAGTTGTAACCGCCTTCAGTAATGGTTAGCGACACAATTTTAGTATCGGGATGCGCCAATTTTTTTATAACTGCTTGTTTATTTTCTGGTGCGAACAAAAAGTCAATCATAGAGCCAATAACGGTATTGTCTATTTTCCCATTAGGGTGCCTTACCGTTAACGTATATAGGTAGTCTTGCTGCTTTAATACATCGCGAAGCCTACGGTTTGCTTCAAGCAGGCCTACACCGCAAATACCCCACTGCTCAGAACCTGGTGTTTTTAATAACTCATTAATATACATAGCTTGGTGAGCACGGTGAAAACCGCCAACACCAATATGAACTATGCCTGCTTTTACTTTACTACGGTCGTAATTGGGTGCATCTACATGGCTTGGCATGCATGCCAAACTTTGTTGGTTTAGCCCTTTAACAAGAGCGTCATTGTGATGTTGTGTCATGGTGCGGCCTTACTAAAACAAAATTAAAAAACAGGTAAATTACAATGCAGCATTAAGCGCTTTGTGGCGCTTTAACGACCAGTAGGCTGTAACAAAATAAATAACCGTACAAATAAAACACGCTATCTCAAACTGTGATTTATTTGCGCTGTATGTACTCATGGTGTCGCTAAAAAACATGACTTGGCTTGCAAATATACAAATAATGACAAGTGAAATAGTCGAAACCGTATTAAGTATTTTGGTAAAAAATGAGCTATCGATTACAGGCTTTGGAATATCTTTCGCCTGTGCCGCTTGGTACGCTTTTATGTCACTTTGCTCTTGCTCTTCAGCGGCAATGTGTTGTTTGTAATCTTCGCCAGCACCGTATTTTTTGGCTAACAGCGTGTAAATTACAATGGTGAAAAACCAAGTAGGTATAAACAAATAATAAAACGACATTACATCAATCGCATTTAAGCCAAAACCAAACACCAAGGCTAATGCCCAAGACGCTATAGCCGGTACGCTGCGAGTAATATTTTTATACTTAGCCCAATAACGGGTTAAACCAATTTTTGGAAACAATACATGCTCAGCAAATAAAATTGCCCCGACAGGCACAACTAACAAACCGGCATAAGTAAGCAGTGGCAACATTTGAGAAAATACAAACGGAAAGCATGCAATTATCACTGTGACAACTCCAACGATAGCGGTTGTGCGTTCACGAGAATGATTTACAAAAATAGATTGTGCAGCCAATCCTGCACGATAAAGATTGGCGTTAGCCGTAGTCCAACCAGCAATAATTACAATAACAAAACCAGTCCAGCCTAATGCGTGGTAGGCCACATCACCCGGATCAAGTGATGAAATAGTGGTTTTAAGGAGTACAGCAACACCTGCGCCCATAATGCCGGCCGAGATCCACGCCAAGTAATGACCAAAAAACATGCCTACGCCCGAGAACAAACCGTAGCTTTTGCGCTTAGCAAATCTAAAAATAGCCATATCTATTAAACCAAAGTGAGTAATAGAGTTTGCAGCCCACGCAAAACCAATAACTTCGAGTAAACCTATTCCTGGTTCTCCTTCGGCATTCGTGCCCGTCCATATAGAAGAGTCGCCAATGGTCATAAAGTCACTAAAGCTTGTTAATGTGGTTGACCCAATTACATGATTTGAAAGTTCAGGGAAAAGTGCAAACGAGCCCGCTATAAAAATAACAAATAGCCAAGGCGCACAAATTTTAGAAAAGTCGGCAACAGTAGAAAACCCATACATAGCCACAAATACAACAATAGAACCAACAGCTAAAACAATACCCACAAACGCTAAACTATTTGGATACCAATCTAACTGTGCGGGAATATCAAATAAAAATCGCACCGCCGTAGACGATACAGTAATCATTGCGGCCGATATAACGCTAAAAATAATGACGTTAGCCCAGTTGTAAAGCTTGGTCATTGAATTATCGGCAATCTTATTTAGATAATTATATAAACTTAAGCGCGTTTCTACTGCAATAGGTGCGGTAATTAGCCACCAAGAACACATAGCTAATAAATTACCAATTAATAAACCTAATAAAATGTCGATAGTAGATGCGCCCAGTGCAACAAACGTTGCTCTAATAACAAACTCTGTGGCTGCAACATGTTCGCCTGCATATAAGCCCGCAAAGTGCTTCCAACCATGAAGCTTATTATTAGCAACCGGAAGTTGCTCCTCGTTTACATCTTTAAATGTGTGTGTGTGGACTCGTTGCCATGGTACTTCCTATTTATAAACACAGTAAAACTTGCCAAATACAGTGTATTTGGTCGAGTGAGCAGCTAAGCACTCACACTGTTAATTTTTACAACTCAATTCGTGTCAGTGTGGGACAAATTGACGCTGTTTTTCTATACTTTTAGTGTTGGATACATTTCATAAAACATGTGCCAATGTTTTAGGTGATCAACATCTGGGTATGCCTTGTGCACAAAATTAATTGCACCTTGCATATGCCCTCCACCGCTGTAATGCAGTACTTGCATATTTGCAGCGACCGCAGCACTCACACCGGCTTTTGAATCTTCTATTACCAAACAATTAACTGGGTTAACGCCCATTTTTTTAGCGGCGTGTAAAAATAAATCCGGCGCAGGTTTTCCATTTTTTACTTCACTTGAAGTAAACACCTCGTCAAAATAATGGCTCAACTTAACAACATTTAACGCTTTCTCTGTTCGTGCTGGGCTGCTACTTGTTGCTATGCAGCTAGGTGTAGCTAAATTAGCCAATACCTCTTTAATGCCATTTGTGGGCATAAGGGCTGTTTCAAATTCATGTAAAAGTGCATTTCTATAATCAGCTTCAAATCGCTCTGGCAATTCAACATTAAATGCATCAGCTATCTTTTGAGTAACCGATTTAAAATTGCACCCTAAAAAATGTTCTTGTACATAAGCACGATCAATAAACACAGCTTTATCAACAAGCATATCGATGAGCACTTGCGCACTTAAAACTTCGCTGTCAATTACAACGCCATCACAGTCAAAAGTAACCAGTTCAATTTTAGGGTTCATTTTTCTACCTTATTGCATTTAGTTTTATGCAAACACAAGCCTGAGCATAAGCCCACCAAGCGGGCACATTCTCTTTATTATTATAATATGTCAACACGTTGTGAACTTAAAAGCTCGCTACATAGCTTAAATAATCAACACCTCAATAAAAAAAGCTGTTGATTTTCATTAGTTTTGATTTTAGCTGTTACGACTAAAATCGCATGCCGTATTCACAGCAAGTGTATTTACTGCAGATGCCAATCTACTTTTATGATTATTACAATCTAAACAATCAATTTTACCGAAATTAATTTTATCCATACACTCGTTAACAGTTAAACAGCCAGCAACACTGCCGGCACATTTAAATAACGAGGTCGACAATGAAAACACAAATAAACACAACAAAAACTAAATTAACCTTAAGCGCATTAGCACTCGCTATGGCATTACCTGCAAGCGCTGCGACGACACTTACTAAAGATAACGGCGCAGCTGTTGGCGATAACCAAAACTCAATTACCGCCGGTGAGCGCGGCAGTGTATTACTCGAAGACGTGCACCTAATTCAAAAATTACAACGTTTTGCACGTGAGCGTATTCCTGAACGTGTAGTCCATGCGCGCGGAACTGGCGCACATGGCGTTTTTGTAGCCTCAAAAGAACTAAGCGATTTAACAATTGCAGCTCCATTTACTGAAGCGGGTAAAGAGACAGAGGTATTTGTTAGGTTCTCGTCTGTGATCCACTCAAAAGGCAGCCCAGAAACACTCCGTGACCCACGTGGTTTTGCTACTAAGTTTTATACAGACCAAGGAAACTGGGATTTAGTGGGTAATAACCTGCCAGTATTTTTTATTCGTGATGCAATTAAATTCCCAGATATGGTTCACTCGTTAAAGCCATCGCCGGTTGATAACATTCAAGATCCTAATCGTTTATTTGAATTTTTTTCGTACGAGCCAGGCTCTACTCACATGTTAACCTGGGTATACAGCGACTACGGCACACCAGCAAGTCTACGTAAAATGGACGGCTGGGGAGTGCATGCTTATAAAATGATTAATAAATCAGGTGATGTAAAATACGTTAAGTTTCATTGGGTAAGCCAACAAGGAATCGACAACCTTGATGCAAAAGAAGTAACCGAAGTGCAAGGTAAAGACTTTCAACACCTAACACGCGACCTTTATGCAGAGATAAATAAAGGCAACTTCCCTAAGTGGGATCTGTACATTAAAACGCTTGACCCATCGCAACTAGGTGACTTTGACTACAACCCACTGGATGCAACAAAAATGTGGTTAGACATTAAAGAAACTAAAGTAGGCACAATGACCCTAAACCGTATGCCAACTAACTTTTTCCAATCTACAGAACAAGTTGCAATGGCGCCGGCAAATGTAATTCCAGGTATTGAGCCATCTGAAGATCGCCTATTACAAGGGCGAGTGTTTTCATACTCTGACACACAAATGTACCGCCTAGGTGCTAATCACCAGCAATTGCCAATTAACCGTGCAAAAGTTGATGTAGTTAACTACAACCAAGACGGCGCAATGAACTACGGCAATACAACAAGTAATGTGAACTACCAGCCAAGTCACGAAAACGTTGCAGAAAACCCAATTGCACGTAGAAGTAACACAGAGCTTAAAGGCTTTGTACAACAAGCCGCTATTAAAAAGCAGCAAAATTTTGCACAAGCTGGCGTACTTTACCGCGGCTTTAGCAAGCAAGAACGCACTAACTTAGTTAACAACTTAGCTGGCGACTTAGGCAAAGTGCAAAACAGCAGTGTTAAACACAAAATGCTCAGCCACTTTTACAAAGCTGATAGCGAGTACGGTACACGTTTAACTAAAGCCGTAAATGGCGATATTAAAATGGTTAAACAATTAGCCTCTAAACTTTAATAATTTTACCCAACCAAGAGGAAGGATAGACTCTCCTTCCTTTTTTTAAAAGGTAAACCGTATGCGTAAATTCCTTATTATATTTACTTTAGTAATGAGCTTTTTAAGCCTTGGTAATGAACAGCAAAATAATGTGAATGAGCCAACAGCCGCACAAGCACAATACGACAGCTTACTTGCTTATTACTTTGCTGCCGCACGTACTGACGACACAGCCGTAATAACGCAGTTTGTTGATGCTGGCATTCCTATTAATAGTTACAACAACAAAGGTTACACCGCGCTAATGATTGCCACCTACCATGGCAATAAAAATACGGTTAACACGCTTTTGCAGTTAGGTGCTAATGCCTGCCTTGAAGATAACCGCGGTAATACGGCCCTAATGGCTGCAATATTTAGAGGCGAATTTAGTATCGCTAAAACGCTTGTTAGCCTTGATTGCGATAACGCCCATCAAAACAAAGCCGGTCAAACAGCCGAGCAATTTGCACAAAAATTTGGCCAACAAAAAGTGCTCGACTTGTTAGCGCAGGTAAATAATAAAAAGAACTAACTAAAATCTGTTGAACCGTGCGGATAAAAACGTGTACAGATTGGGCGTTATTTAATTACAGCGCGAGATTTGTAACCGAGTGGGCTAAGTAAAAACCGAGCAACAAAGCTGCCTAACATGGCGTGAATTAATCATTGCTCATTTAAACTAAATATAGTCAAAACAGCTGAATCCAATGAAGTCCAAAATAAATTAGTAAACGTCATTAGCCGAAGCATTAGCTAATATGTGTATTTAAGTGTTGAAGCTACTTTAGTAATTGACCTTTCGGTCAGTAAAGCTACAATCAATCAACACGTTAAACTCGCATAATCAATAATGACCACACAAACAAAACCAAATAAAAAAGAAGTCACTCGGGAAAAAAACCAACTGCTTATTTTAAATGCTGCCGAGCAATTGTTTTCTCTTAATGGGTATGACGGTGCAAGCATGAGTATGGTTGCAAAAGAAGCGAACGTGCCTAAAGCTAACATACTGTATTACTTTAAAAGCAAGGACGGCCTTTACGAAGCCGTGATAGACCGAATAATAGCAAACTGGAACTTAGGCCTTGATAACGTCACCGCTGAAGACGATCCTGCTGCAGTGCTTTATAACTACATAAAAAGTAAAGTAATACTTGCTGTAAACCAACCTCTCCAATCTCGTTTATTTGCCAATGAAATTTTACGGGGCGCACCGTATTTACAAAACTACTTTAGAACGAATACCCGCCCTTGGGTTAAGCAAAAAATTGATGTGTTTCAGTCCTGGATGGACGCAAAAAAAATAGACCAAGTAGACCCTCATCACCTTTTATTTACTATTTGGTCAACAACACAATACTACGCTGACTTTCAGGCAGAAGTACTTTTGGTAATGAATAAACTTGAATATGACGAAACCGACATGGCACAAATAACACAATCAATTGCCCACATAATTTTAAAAGGTATTGGCTTAAAAATACCCGTTCAAAATGAGAGCTAACACATGCAAAACTTTACAACCCCCGACCTATTCGACGATCACCGCAACTCGGTTCAAGTAGCAGATAGTGGCTTGCATCACTTTGGTAACAAAACCACCTTTAGTGGCCAAGCAGTGACCGTTACCTGCCCAGAAGACAATTCGTTTGCCGCCGATATTTTACATAAAGATGGCAAAGGTAAAGTGTTAGTGATCGACGGTTTTTCGAGCAAACGCTTTGCTTTTATTGGCGATATTATGGCCGAACGCGCGCTACAAAATGGCTGGGAAGGTGTTGTAATAAATGGTTGTTGCCGCGATATAGAAATACTTGCAACAATGGATTTACCGGTAATGGCCCTTGGTTCAACTCCTCGCAGCACACTTAAGCGCGGTTTTGGCGATCAAGACCAAGTCATTAATATGCTAGGTACCGCAATAGCGCCAAACGATTGGTTGTACGCCGACGTTAACGGCCTAATAATTAGTAAAACCCCCCTTATTTAATAAGTTTATGTAAATAACAACCAACTTGGTGCAGCAGTGCACCAAGTTGGTTTTTTTTACGCTTAAAAACCCCACTTTTAAACGTTAAAATTTCAAATACCCCTCTGCAACGCACAAAAACCTGACCAATCGGACAAGAAATAAGTTTTGGCATCTGTTTTGCTTATACTAAGTTTGCTAAAACCAAAGCCACCAATTAAAAGTTGCATTAATGCTGTGTAAATAAAAATAATATATTACGCAATAAACTGAAAAAATAACGACAACAGTCTTTTTTAATCAATTTAAAATTAGTAAATAACCATTTGGTCAGTTTAATTTCGATGGGTTACAAAATGAACACGCAATCAAAAACTAAAAACACAGGCATATTTTGTGACCATGGACCGAGTAATTGGCAATCAAGTCAAACAGGCACACTAAATACTAAGCGCCTTGCCGTAAAAGATGTATTTGCCGTTAAAGAGCATAAAAACAGTGCCGGTAATCCTCGCTGGTTTAAAACACATCCACCAGCTAAACAAACCGCAAGTAGCGTAAACAAATTAATGGATGCAGGTTGTATTTTTACAGGCTTTACCCACACCGACGAACTTGCTTACAGCTTAGAAGGTAATAATATTCATTATGGCGCAGCACAAAACCCTAAATTAAAAGGGCACGCGTGTGGGGGTTCAAGTATGGGCTCAGCCGCCGCGGTAGCCGGCAATTTAGCTGACATTGGGTTGGGCACCGATACCGGCGGCTCTATTAGAATACCCGCAAGTTACTGCGGCTTATTTGGCATTAGGCCAAGCCATAACGTAATTGAAAAAGACGGCCTAATCCCGCTAGCACCGCCTTTTGATACCATTGGTTGGCTTACCCAAAACGCAGAACTATTAGAAAAAGTAGGCGACGTATTGCTACCAAATCAAACGGTGAGTAGCGTAAATACCTTGGTGATTTGCGAGCCGTTATTTGAGCTAGTAAGCCCAGACTTGCAAGCACCTATTAAGCAACTACTAGAAAAAACCAAACCTTATTTTAAACACCACAAAGAATTTGCGCTGCCAAAAAGCAGCATTTTAAGCGAACTTGCCGATAGCTTTAGAATACTGCAAGGTCGTGCTATAGCTAAAGCGCATAAAGATTGGCTTCAATTGCCAGGGCACCCTCCCCAGTTTGCTCCGGCAATTGCTGCCCGTTTTAAAATGGCACTGGCACTCACTGCCCAAGAAGAACAAGAAGCAATTACTATACAAACCCAGTGGCAAACATTAATCGCTAAGAACTTAAACTCAAACAGCTGCTTATTTTTGCCAACCACGCCAACAACCGCACCTAAATTGGGCGCCGACACAAGCGCGCTGCGCATGCAAATTATAACTTTATCTGCTATTGCGGGCTTAAGCCGCTCGGCGCAAGTTCACTTACCATTGGCTAATTTAGATAATGGCCACCCTTATGGGTTTTCACTCATGATGAGCCATAACAACGATAAAAGCCTACTTGCCTGCACAACACAATTAGCTGCATATTTTAAACAGGAAACTCTCACATGAACGCACACAACATTGCATTTACTGCCCCGCACTTTGCTGCAACAGAGGCAGGCACACTAATATTAAAACAAGGCGGCACAGCCGTTGAGGCCATGGTAGCAGCAGCCGCTGCTATTAGCGTGGTTTACCCTCATATGAACTCAATTGGTGGCGACAGCTTCTGGCTTATTGATAACCCAAATAAAAATACCCCCACAGCAATTGATGCCTGCGGGCGCGCACCTAAAAACGTAGATGCCTATAAAAATGCCAACCAAATGCCTGAACGCGGCGGTTTAAGTGCGCTTACTCAAGCAGCTACGCTCCGCGGCTGGCAGAAAGCCCTTGAGGTAGATGAACACGCAGCCCTGCCATTAAGTACCATTTTAGCCCCCGCTATTAAGCTTGCCCGCAATGGATTTACTGTTACCAAAAGCCTTCAAGCAGGTTGCGAAAAACTCGCTACGGTTACCAATACCAACGATGCCTTTAAAGCGCTATACATTCCCAACGGTAAACCGTTACAAGCAGGGCAACATTTTAAAAACCCAAAACTTGCCAATACCTTTGAACATTTGGCAAAACATGGCTTAAATGCGTTTTATCAAGGGCCTTTAGCTGACTCATTTGCGGCAGATTTAGCAAGCGCAGGTAGCATTATTACTCCAGCCGACATTGCCAATACACAAGCCGATGTAGTTGCCCCACTGAGCGCTAATTTGTCGGGTATCAATTGCTATAACCTACCGGCACCTACACAAGGTGTGCATTCGCTGCAAATAATTGGCGCGGTCAATAAGTTAAAACACAACGCCAACACCGAAGCCGATTGGACCCACTTAATTGTAGAGGCAACCAAACAAAGCTTCACTCACCGCCCTACACTTTGGGCTGACCCAGAAGCACTCGGCGATGATTACAAAAATGCACTAACCGATGATCGCCTAAACGAGCTTGCCAACAATATTGATATGAACCAAGCCAAAAACTGGCCGTTCAATACTGAGCCCGGCGATACCGTTTGGATGGCAGCACGCGATAAAAACGGCCAATTGGTGAGCTTTATTCAAAGTATTTATTGGGAGTTTGGCAGCGGAATACTCATGAGCGAAGGTGGCTTTGTATGGAATAACCGTGGGCTAAGCTTTAGCTTAAACAACCAAGATACCAATGCGCTAGCACCTAACAAACGCCCCGCACATACACTTAATCCAGCGATGGCAAAGTTTGAAGATGGCAGACGCCTTGCCTACGGCACCATGGGCGGTGAAGGCCAACCTCAAACTCAAGCCGCTGTATTTGCAGGCTACGCGTGGCGTAATAAATCGATTAATCAAGCGGTGAGCGACCCGCGCTGGTTACTTGGCCGCACATGGGGCGATACAAGCACTAACTTAAAAATAGAGCACAGCCTCGCTTTGCAAATACAAGATGAGTTAAATCAACGCGGCCACGATTGGGTAAGCGTTGAAAACAACAACGAAATGATGGGCCATGCAGGTGCAATTTTAGATACACCCACAACCCTTGAAGCTGCAACGGACCCTCGCTCTGATGGCCGTGCAACTGTTTCATCAACGCAGTAGGAACACACATGACAGAAATAATAAATCAATGGCCAATTATTGCGGCCTTAATAGCAACCGGCATTTTTGCAGGTATTTTAGCAGGCCTATTTGGTGTTGGCGGCGGTATAGTCATTGTGCCTGTGCTGTACTTTTTATTGCAAGGTTTTGGCGTAAGCCCAGAGTCGGCCATGATGATAGCAACGGCTACTTCGCTTGCCACCATAGTGCCTACTTCTATTTCGTCTATTCGCTCGCATCATGCAAAGGGCAACATTGACCTTGCTTTAATTAAATACTGGGCGCCGTTTATTTTAGTTATGGCCGTTGTAGGCAGCTACTTAGCGCACTCAATACGCGGTAATGCACTGGTACTTATGTTTGCTTGTATTGCTATTTTAGTTAGCCTTAACATGTTATTTAGAGCCGGCGCCCCTGCCCTTGTAAATCAATTACCGGGTAAATTTGGCCAAGGCATAATGGCAAGTATTGTCGGTGGCTTATCGGTCATGATCGGCATAGGCGGCGGCACAATTGGTGTGCCCATGCTTAACGCATTTAACGTACGTGCCCATGTTGCCGTAGGCACTGCAGCCGTATTTGGCTTATTGATTGCGCTACCGGGCGTAATTACCTTATTAAGTATTGGCACCACGCCAACCGATGCTCCCCTAGGTACGTGGGGGTTAGTTAACCTCCCTGCCTTTTTTCTTATTATTCCGCTGACTATTCTCTTTGCGCCTATTGGCGTAAAAATTGGTAGCAAGCTGGATCAAAAACAATTAAAACGCGCTTTTGCCGTTGTCTTAATGATAACGGGTATTCGCATGCTTATTCAGACTCTGGGAGCCTAAAACATGTTTAGCAACACGCAAATTCAAACCTTAAATCCGCCGCAGCGTTTACTTATGGGGCCTGGGCCAATTAACGCAGATCCACGCGTATTGCGTGCTATGTCGGCGCAGCTAATTGGCCAATACGACCCCGTAATGACCGGTTTTATGAACGAAACCATGGCCCGCTACCGCGAAATATTTAAAACCAAAAATGAATGGACCCTGTTAGTTGACGGTACATCACGCGCAGGAATAGAAGCCGTTTTATGCTCTATTTTACGCCCAGGCGATAAAGTCCTTGTGCCAATTATGGGCCGCTTTGGTCACTTGCTTGCTGAAATAGCCGAGCGCGTTGGCGCTAAAGTGCACACCATAGAAGTACCCTGGGGCGAAGTATTTACCCCAGAGCAAATAGAAAAAGCCATAGTTGATGTAAAACCCCATGTACTTGCCATGGTACAAGGCGATACTTCAACAACCATGAACCAACCGCTTGAATACATTGGTGATATTTGCCAAAAGCACGATGTATTATTTTACTGCGATGCCACCGCTTCAATTGTAGGTAACGATTTACCTGCCGATGAGTGGAAACTCGATGCCCTTTCGGTGGGTTTACAAAAATGTTTAGGTGGGCCCTCTGGCTCTGCGCCATTAACACTGAGCGACAAATGCGCCGATTGGATCCAAAAACGTAAAAAAGTAGAAGCGGGTATTCGTACCGCAGAGCATACCGACGGCACCGAGCCATTTGTACGCTCTAACTACTTTGATTTAGGCATGATCATGAATTACTGGGGCGAAGAGCGCCTTAACCATCATACCGAAGCCACCAGCATGCTGTATTGCGCATCAGAATGTGCCCGCATTGTTATTGAAGAAGGCGTAGATAACTGCGTTGCCCGCCACAAATTACACGGCGATGCCATGCTAACGGGTATTCAAGCGCTGGGCTTAAACGTATTTGGCGACATAAGTAATAAAATGAACAACGTAGTGGGTGTGTATATTCCCGAAGGTATTAACGCCGATCACGTACGCACTCAAATGTTAACCGACTTTGGTATTGAAATTGGCACCTCGTTTGGGCCACTGCATGGCAAAATTTGGCGTATTGGTACCATGGGTTACAACGCCCGTAAAGATGCCGTACTACAAACATTGGCAAGCCTAGATGCCTGCTTGCATGCCAATGGTTACAAAGGCCCTAAAGGCGAAGCCGCTATGGCCGCCCTTGCCCATTATAAATAATAAAAAGGATTTAGCATGACGACTGCAAGCCCACTCCATGAGCCATTATTAAACAGCGAGCTGACTAATAAATTTGCCTCGCGCGCGTTATTGCGCTGTAAAACACTCAGTAGCCTATCGCAAATGCAAGGTGGCATTCACCGCGTGTACTTATCAAAAGAACACAAAGAGTGTAACGCTGTTACTGCATCGTGGATGGCTGAGGCGGGCATGCAATCGTGGCAAGACGAAGTTGGTAATGTATGGGGCAGGCTAAAATCATCAAACCCAAATGCTAAACGCTTAATTATAGGCTCACACCTAGACACCGTACCAAACGCAGGCGCATTTGATGGCATTTTAGGTGTATTACTCGGTATTGAAATAGCCGCCCTTGCGCATACACTTAAGCTTGATTTACCGTTTCATTTAGATGTAGTGGGCTTTTGTGATGAAGAAGGCACCCGCTTTGCCACCACATTAATTGGCTCAAAAGCACTGGCAAACGAATTTGACCCGCAGTGGTTAAATATAGAAGATACAAACGGCATTACTATGCGCCAAGCCATGCTGGATTTTGGCCTAAACCCAAATGATTACGCAAAAGCAGCGCTTAATAAAAACGAGTTACTTGGTTACTGGGAAACTCACATAGAGCAAGGCCCCGTGCTTGAGTCGGTAAATCAGGCGTTAGGCATTGTCACTGCCATTGCAGGAGCAAAGCGCGCTATGATCACCCTAACAGGTCAAAGCGGCCACGCGGGTACCACACCTATGAATTTACGTCAGGATTCGTTAGCAGGCTGCGCCGAACTGACGCTTGCCATAGAGCAACTAGCAAAAAATGCGAGTAATGGCGAAGTAGCCACCGTTGGGCAAATTCAAGCTCGCCCAGGCGCTACCAATGTTATTGCTGGTAAAACCACCATTAGCCTAGATGCACGCGCTCAAAACGATGACGACCTAGCCATATTACTTAGTGCAATTCGCACACGCGCAGATCAAATTGCAACATCGCGTAATTTAACGCTCGACTGGCAATGGACACATGCGGCCGACGCCGTAGCGTGCGACACTCAAATTCAGCATTTATTTACTAGTGCATGCAAACTTAATAACCAAGCCTCACCTTCGCTTGCCTCAGGCGCAGGGCACGATGCAATGGCCATAGCCCCTATTTGCCCTGTTGGAATGCTCTTTATACGCAGCCCTGGCGGCATAAGCCATCACCCAGCAGAAGCCGTTATCGACAGCGATGTAACAAAAGCTCTATGTGTGATGTACAGCGCGCTTGTGCTTTTTACTCAAACGTTACAAAAAGAGTGAACTAATAAATAATGCAGAGGTTAAATGTAAGTATTGTTCTATTTAACGATTAACTTTGTGAGGTTTTACTCGCATACCAGCAAGGTGAGTTAAAGCAGTTATAGGAACTAAAGTACCTGCTTTTGTATATTAAACTTTAATGTTACTGCATATTTAAACGGCGTATTTACGGCATCACCCTCTTTTGCTATTTGTCATGTTGCATTCACATCCAACTTTATTTTATAACGTAATTTAATACCAAGTAGAGTCCCTAATAAAACAGCGATTACATGCAGCAAAGCTGAAATTAAATACATTAAAGGCTCTATTTGTATTTCTAATAATATATAGAGTAAAACACCGACACTTAAGTTAATAAACCAATAAACCGCCGCAACTAAACCAGCTTGTTTATAGGGGCTCACTGTTTGCCTATATCCTAGATATAAATAAACGATTAAAGAGGCTACAAAAGCGAGGACGTAATGAGTATAAATGTATGATCTGCTCTGAATCATCTCATCAAAGCCAACAATCTTTGTTGCTATTGTTGATAAAGCAACTAGTAATAGATACAAGCCGACTGAAAAGAGTAAAACCCTAGAGTATTTCACGATAATCCTTTAGCAATACAACGAGGCTGTAGAATAACTCCTATAGCCGAATTATATTAAAAGAAGTAATTCTACAATCTCAACGCCCCACTAAGAGGCAAATAATAGTTGGTTATAATAGAGAGCGAAGCGAACAAAACCAACTGTTATTTGTCCTGCTTGAGTGGCTTATAGTTCGACCAAGCCACTTAATTTAAAAGTAACTGACTATTATATTAAGTGGAATATGCTTCTGTTGGTTACGAATATTGAATGACAAACATCCAATGTTTTTAACAAGACGTTCGAGCCAACAGAGCACCTCGATTTCAAAACGCATACTCAGGGATTGCCGACCAAGACTATCTATAAGACCTGCGAGAAACGAGATTTAAGCACATTCCGTCCTTAACTTTAACCGTAGGCGCTATAAAATGAAAGCATATAACGTTGATAATTTTGCTGCACTCATTGGCATTGATTGGGCCGATAAAAAACATGATATTTGTGAGCATCCAACAAGCACTAATAAATATCATTACACCGTAGTTAA
>NZ_LOFI01000028.1:0-79861 GCF_001469195.1 Pseudoalteromonas sp. 10-33
TAGCTTCAAGCTCCTGAATTTTAAGCTGTTCAGGAGTAAGAGCTTTAGAGTTTGGTGTTGTGCCACCACGCTCATCTTGTAATTGTTTAACCCAGCGACGAAGAGCTGTTTCACCGACTTCTAGTGAGCGAGCAGCTTCAGGGAATGAGTATCCTTCATCAAGGACTAATTTTGCTGAATCAAGTTTAAACTCTTGAGAAAAAGAGCGACGTTGTTTTGTCATAGAACACCTCAGTTTGAGTGGTAATAATACCACCTAAATTGGTGTCCGGTTTCATTGAATCACAACAAGCACACATTACATGAGTGATAAGAACCCAAATTAGGGCTAGTGATTACAGATTTTATCAGTAAGTTATTGATTATTTATATAGACAAAAAGAGTAATCAAAGCTAAATGAAAACTAACGCCCAGAATAATAATTGGTATGACTTTATTTGACTTACCTTTTTTAAAACTAGCAAAATCCTTAAATTGCATTTTATAACTACCAAAAGTGACTCCCTTTAGCACGAGGCAGCCGGTTGAATAAAATAAAAAACCAAAGGCCGTATCAATTATTAGCCATAAAAACATATCGAACATAATGCTCATATTAATTCCTTATATCACGTTGAGTTTTAGATTAAATCGCAAAGACCAACACACCCCAGTTAGTTGTTTTAGTCTTAAAAATAGTTGTCACTGCTTTCAATATAATCATTTTATTAAAGCATATTCATTAAACAAAGCCAGAGCATGAAGTATAAGTAAACATAAAAACCTCTCTTCTACACGCGCTTGTGTATTTTGCAAAATGCAACTGAATCTATTGCAAGATGCATGAATCTTAAGTTGTTTATATTTTACATATTGATTTTCAATAGCTTAAGTCTTGGAACGGACCCTGCAATGGTTTAAACACTAAATTCATTAGGGGCTAAATTATGAAACTAAACAAATTTGCAACCGCGTGCTTACTTGCATTTCCGTGCGCTGTGCTTAGTCAACCATTCGAATCGTGTCCTAGCCAAGCATTTTTAATGCAAGACTCAAACGCGCAACTTTACGGAATAGATTTAGTTTCAGCTAAACCTACCGTTTTAGCATCGCAGCTAACATTTACTGATGAGTTAAATACTAACAGTGTTAATGCGGTTGGTTTTAATTATAAAGATCAATACATGTACGGTTTCAGTAAGCAAACGCTGGGTAGCGTAGTGCAGCTTGGCAGCAACTATGAAATGAAGCGGTTAAACGTAATAGGTTTGCCAGTCACAAATTTTTATGTCGGTGATATACAAGTTACGGGTGAAGGTAACGATCAACGGGCTACTTATTATGTTTACCATCCCACCTTTGGTGTATTTGGTATTAATTTAGACGGTGACCTAGATGCACCTATAACGGCAAGTTTATTACCTAATACAAATACATGGAAATTGTCTATCTATGATTTTGCTTTTCACCCTGATAGCAACCTTTTGTACGCTGTAGAACCAAACGGAAATTTATATGAAATAGATATTGCAGCAAATACCCATACGTTAATTACTCAGGTTGATGTAGGCGATGATACTGGTGCATTTGGGGCGGCGTATTTTGATGTGAAGGGCCAGTTTTATTTTAGTAACAACAAAAGCGGTAAAATCCACAAAATAGATTTAAGTGTTAGCCCAGTTGTAGGTTATACGCCCGTTGCCAATGTGTTTACATCGGGGCCTAAATCAAGCCAAAACGACGGTGCGCGCTGCGCCATTGCCGAGGTAAAAGTAACTGACAGCTCAATTGATTTTGGCGACGCGCCAGCTCCTTACAACACAAGCCTTGAGCAAAGTGGCGCAAGGCATTTATTTGATCCTGATAGTACAGGAGCCGATTTAATTTATTTAGGAAGCTCGGTTGATGGCGAAAACATTAATATCGACGCTGATTTACTCTTGTCTCCTGTTGATGAGTCAGACGATGGGGTGAGCTTTGTAACGGCTATTTCGGCAGGGCAAGATTCCCAAATTATTGTAAACGCGTCTACCTCTAGCTTTTTATATGCGTGGTTTGATTGGGATCAAAATGGCCGTTTTACTGAAGACGAAAGAATGGTGACTAAGCTAGCTATTAACGAAGGTGACAACAGTATTTTAATTACGGTGCCAAGCAACACTAAATCGGGCCAAACATGGGCTCGATTTAGAGTCACTGATGGCACAGAAGCGTCGCTCATTACCGCAACAGGGGGCGTATTAGGTGGCGAAGTAGAAGATTACGAAATTACCACTTATGCGAGCACCGTATACCCAGGTGAAAACGATTGGGTAACACTTGCTTATGAAGATAGGTGGCCGTTTTCAGGTGATTACGACTTTAATGATTTAGTACTTAATTACAGAACTACACAGCTTATGGAAGGCAGTAATGTGGTTGGCTATAAAATAGATGGCCAATTAATTGGGATTGGAGCCACATACCATAATGGCTTTGCGGTGAGATTAAAGGAAACCGTTAATAGCAGCACACGCACAATCATGCGAAACGAAGTCGATGAAGATGCGATTAGCTTTATTATTGACGGGCAACTGCAAACAGGCAGTTTTCTTGAAGCAGATAGAAACGAAGCCATTCTTATTTTTATGCAAGACACTTGGGGGCATGTTTCAAAAGAGTCGGGCTGTAGCTACTTTAGAACAGAAGATAATTGCGATGAAAACGTAAAAGTTACCTTCAGTATGAGCATTCCCCTAAAAGAGCCAAAGGCCAAAAGTGCGTCACCTGGTACGCTACTTGACCCGTTTATTTTTGCAACAGATGGTTTTTATCACGGTGATTTTTTAGTCGGTAAAAACGCGCGTGGCTGGGAAGTGCATATTAAAAACCAAGCACCGACAGAAGCGTTTGATACTTCACTTTACAGCGTTACAAACGCAGACGATGCCAGTGTGCAAGGCAATGGTTTGTATTTTCTTAACGAAAATGGCTTACCTTGGGCAATGGAGGTCGGTATGCAATGGCTTCATCCACTCGAAGGTATAGATATAACCGATGCCTACGGCAGCTTTGCTGAATTTGCTCAATCATCGGGCAAACAAAAGCCAACGTGGTTTAACGATTACAGTATCAGTAATGTTGTTGTGAAAGGGGAACAGTAATGAAAAAGTCACTATTAATTTTATCACTTTCAATAGGGTTAACAGCTTGTGGCGGCGGTGGTTCAGAAGAGACAAAAGCACCGGCCGTCGCTACGGTATCTACGACCTCTACACCAGCAAGTAATCCAACAGGAATTAACGCAATCACTGTTGATAACGAATTTAATTTATCTACTAAGTATTCACTTGATGTTGATGTAAACCTAGGCATGGGCGATATAAGAGCCTACTTAAATGTGTGCCAAAAAAAGGAGGGAGCTCAACGAGCAGATTACAATAACTGTATTTATAGAGGTCCTCTTAGTAATACCGCACTCGATACGCAGTTAGTGTTAAGCAATCAAGATATTGAATTAATTGCTGAAATTTGGTTTTACGATGAGTCGACTGAACCGCTTTTATTCACTTGGCAGTACGAATCTGATAAAGCACAGCAGCAGTTTGTTATTCGATAAAGCGTATTCTAGGAAAATATATGTTTAAAGCCTCTGCAAATAATAACCCGCAAAATTCATTTTTGCGGGTTATTTTTATATGTGTAGCAACCGTGTGCATTGCACTTGCGTTTAACCCATTTACTCACTTTTATGCCGATGTATTAGCCTCTTTAAAAATACAAATTTTATGTATTGCTGTTGGGTGCGGGTGTGTTCTTTTACTACTGAAGCTCTACAAACTAGGGGCCGCGACGATTATTATATGCGCATTAGGATTGGGTCCTGTTTTAATTACCTTACCTATAACCGATTCGGTGCAAGCGCGTGTTTTGTCTATTAAGCAAATAAACGTAAATTACAGTAATAAGTATCTTACTGCCCATTTATCAAGGTTACGTGACGAAAAGTGGGATGTGCTAATTTTACAAGAATTCAGCGATAAAAATCGCGACCTATTAAGTCAGTTTGTAACTTCAACCGATATGTTTGGGTATGAAGAGGTGGAGGGAATACCTTACGGTATGGTTGTTTTATCGCGTATACCCATGGTGTATAAGCAACAAGTTAAATTAGATGGCGATAAGTTAGGGTATTTAAAACTAAAATTTATATACGGCGATAGGCTATTAACTGCATTTGTTGCGCATCCACCTTCACCACGCACACAGTTAAATTGGCAAAATAGAAACGCTTTGCTCGCAGCTTTAAACAAAGCAACACAGCAAGAACAGGGTTTATGGATAGTGGCTGGCGATTTAAATATAGTCCCGTGGTCGTCATATTTTGAGTGGGAGCAAAAACAAACATGCTTTGGGCACTCCCGTTATACGAGTTTTATGCCTTTTGAAAAAGGGCGTTTTATTTTAATGGGTTTACCTATCGATCATTGTGTTATGAGCGAGCAAGTTTTATTGCAAAGCCTTGCGGTTACCGATTTTAAAGGCAGCGATCATAAAATGTTAAGTTATAAAATAAGTATAAAATAAGTATAAAATAAAAGGCGCTTAATAAAATAGGCGCCTTTTAATGATGTATTTAGATGCACTTTAAACTTACTTAATAGTCTGTTTAATATCGTGCATTAAGTGTTGAAGATTTCGCCTATGAGGAAACAATATAAAGGCGGCAGTGGCCAAGCAAAAAGCTTTAAATTTGAAACCTATTTCTCGGTAGTATTCGCTATAACATTCGAGCATTCTGGCTTTTGCTTTAAAGCGAGATACCACGCCAATATCGTTTTTACAGCGATCTATAATTGTTTGCATCGCATTTAAGCGGTTTTGTCTGTTAGCAGTGATAGAGCCTGTTCTCATTAAATAACCCATCGATACCTGATTCGAAAAAGCCACATTACCAATACGCGCTAACTTAAGCCAACAATCCCAATCGCTTGCACTTTTGAGTGATTGATCAAACTTACCTATATAACAAATGGCTGATTTTTTCACCACAACAGACGAGGTACCTATAACGTTTGCAAACAGCAGTAAATCCATTGGTGATTTAAGGTTTTGATAGCCTTCAACATTCCAATTTATAAATTTTGCGAACTCAGGCCAATAGGAAAAACAGTCAACAATGGGTTCGTACTGTTCATTAACATGCATGTAATTAGTGAAGCTCAGTACACAATCACGATTATTTTGCATGTAGGTAACTTGATTAAATAATTTATCATCAGTCCAGTAGTCATCAGCATCTAAAAAAGCAATGTAGTCGCCTTTAGCGAGTTCAATGGCTTTGTTTCTGGCACTGACAACCCCGCTGTTTTGCTGTTTTATAACACGCAAGTCAGGAAGTGATTGTTGTAACTTATTTAACCATTCAACGCTGCCATCCGTTGACCCATCATCAATAACGAGTATTTCACACTCAATATTATGCTGCCTAACAACACTTGATATAGCCTTAGCTAAATACTGCTTACAGTTGAAGTTAGGAATAATAACGCTTACCTGAATACTCATAGTACTCACCTTTTGTGTATTTCATTAACCTTAACTACGCAAGATAAGCGCCAACCATTTATGGGCTTTTCAAGGGTGTTTTTTGTTTATTGATTTGCAAATTGCGATAAACCTTCGCAAATTGACTTTTTATAGGGGCTTTTTAAGGTTTTAAGCCGGGCATGGTTTTTGCGATGTAACGAGTAAGTTTATTCGGAGTTTTAACTATGAAACATATTGGCATTGTTGTCCCTAGCTTCCACATACCTTCAGAAACGTTTGTTGTAACTGAAATTAACGCGTTGGTAAATGCAGGTCATAGAGTGACCGTACTGACATTCGAGAATTTAAATTACTGCGTGCATTTAAACAAAAATGTGCAAGTGATTGTTATTAAAAAATCAACGCCATCGGCAGTTAGCACATTACTTAAAAACCCACTAACGGCATTAAAAGGCGGTGTTATTGCAAGTCGCTTTAAGTCTATTTCGGTAATGTCTTTAATGGGCTATGGATTAAATATTGCTGAAATTATTCGTGCAAAAAAAATCTCTCATATCCATTGCCATTTTATGCATGCACCACTGGCTTACTCCATTATTGCTAGCAAAATATCTGGCGTGAGTGTGTCATCTATTGGCCACGGTCACGATGTTTATGTGAATGATGATGATTTAAAGCTTAAATTATCGTTGTGCGATTTTTCGGTTGCCGTATGTAAAGATATGGCTGTAAAGCTCAGTAAATACAGTGCAGGAAAAATACAGCTACTGCATTGTGGGATTGATTTGAGTTTATTTAATAATAAACCAAGTCGGTTAACTGAATCGGTTAATCTTATTTTTGTTGGTCGGTTAATTGAAAAAAAGGGATTACAGTTTTTACTCCCAGCCATTAAAAAAATCAGCAAAAAGCACGCAATCACACTAGATATAGTTGGCGATGGGCCTTTACTAAATGACCTAAAATATTTTTGTGAGCAGCTGGGTATAACAAATGAAGTTAATTTTTTAGGCTCAAAAAGTCCACAGTGGTTAGCAATAAACACTAGCAATTACTCGGCTTTAATTGCGCCATTTTGTGTATCTAAAAATGGCGATCGCGACACGGGCCCAGTTGTACTTAAAGAGGCAATGGCCAGCGGTATCCCTGTTTTAACTACTGAGCTAATGGGTGCAAAAGAAATTGTAAATGATGAGGTTGGTGCTAAATGTGCGCCTTCGAGCATTGCTGGCATTGAGCAAATGCTTGTTGATTTTTGTGAACTAACGCCTTACCAGCGCTACGAAAAAGGGTTAAATGCAAAAAGGTTAGCGACAAAAAGGTTTAATGCAAATTCGCAAGCTAAAAAGTTATCTCATTGGGTTCAAGGGATATAGGTGCTGCTATGAATGGGATTAAGCAAATTGCATACTTTGGTATATCTACTTTATTTCTTAAAGTGTTAGGGTTTGCTTTATTACCTATTACTACGCGTATTTTAAGCCAAGCAGAATTTGGTGAGCTAAATTTTTTGGTGTCTATTTCAGCGGTTGTGTCGTTGTTATTATGCTTAGGCTTACCCGATTTACTGTTTAAACAACAGATGACAAATCCCCAGCATAAACGTGCCTTATTCAGAGATGCATTAGTAGTGTGTGCCATTGTTAGCAGTGTGTTTGTGTGCGTGGTTTTTTATTGTATTGAATATCTAAGCGCATTATTACCTGTATCGTTAAATATCCTGGATATTAAACTGTTAGCTATTAATTTAGCGCTCTCGTCTCTACTTTCAATTTTATTTTGTTACTTTCGATATTACGAAAAGGCTAAAGAATTTTGTATTTTGGCTGTACTTCAAGGCATGGGGCAAACAGTTCTCACCGTTGTTTTACTTTATTTTGGCCATGGTGTTACTGGAGTAATGGCATCGGGTGTGGCATCGAGCGCATTGGTGTTATGTATTGCTTTAACTAGGGTAATGAAGCCGTTGGGGATCAGTTTTAAACGTATAACATGGAGAATAAGTTACAAAAACGGACTGTTTTTAATCAGTATAGTTATCTCGTCTTTATTTGTGTATGCGAATAATGGTGCCGAAAATTGGTTTATAGTCGCTAGTGAAGGCAAAGAAAAGCTTGCGCAATACTATGTCGCCTTGCAGTTTGCTGTTATGACCTCGTTCACTTTTGAACCCATTAGAATGTGGTGGTTTTCACGTCGTTTTGATGAATTGGCTAAAAACCGTGAGCGTTATATAGACTTGTGTTCACTGTGTTTAGATTCGGCCATTTTACTCTGCGCGTTAATGCTTATTATAACCCCGTCTATTTTTAGTTTAGTGTTACCACAAAATTACCAATTACATACGTGGTTGTTGCCAAGTCTTATTTTTATTGTGGTTATTAAGCATCATAGTGATTTACTCAATGTAGGGTGTTACATCCATTACAATGGTGCGTTTGTTACTGTGGTTAATGCAGTTAGCGCGTTAGCTGTGCTGGCTTTATTAGCTGTTTTGGTCCCTCGTTATAACGTATACGGCGTGGTTGTTTCACTATGCATTGCGCAGTTAATTAAAACCTGTTTACTTATTATTATTAGCCAGAAATTAGAGAACTTAACGTTTAGTGTTAAGCGTTTGCTGCCAAGCTGGGCATGCTTTTTAGTGATCTACCTTTTAAGCATTACCCAAACTACCTATTTTGAGCTTGTTCAATGCATTGTTTTTATCTGCTTTTTAATTGCTTTGTTTTATAAATACAAACCCGAAATTTTAACACTGACTCAGCAAACGACGCGGGGTAAGGTGTATGATTAGTTGGTATAAAAAATATTGTTTAATGATCAACGGTTTATTTGTAATGACATTAATTTTAATGCTTTACATGCGCTTTGGTCCTATTGCGGCTTTTGCATTGTTACTGCTGCCTTTTGCGGGGTTTTTAGCGGTAAAAATAAGCACGGTATTTATTATTCTTTTTATTCTGTTTAGTTACTTTAGGCTACATGAAGTCTTTATTGTATTAATGCCCCTTAAAATTCCTAAAATGTTGGCCTTAGCATCGTTACTGGCTATTGCATGGCATTTATTCATTTCAAAATCGTTAAAGCCTCATTGGAGCTCAACACACTTGGTGTTTGTAATATGGTTTGTGTGGCTTACCGTTTGTGTATTTAGTGCCTCAAATAAAGGCATGGCCATAGAGTATTGGACTGGTGTGCTCGTGAAGGTTTTCATTATGGTATTTGCCATTAGCTGGTGGTTAACCCGATTTTCGCATTTTAGTTTAGTGCGAATGGGCATAATGATTTCGGGTATTTTGGTTGCTGTGGTTGCGTTAAGTAACAAAGTGAATGGCATTGGTTTGGTTGAGGGTACACGTGTCACTATTTCTCGTGAGTATCGCTCGCAATTAGGAGACCCTAACGATCTATCGTTAGTGTTGATGTTTCCGGTGTCTTTTTTGGCAGCAGAACTGTTTGATAAAGGTGCGAATAAATATCGTCGTATATTTGCAGCCGTGGGATTGTTGTTAGCTATTTCTGGTGTGATAGCCACACAGAGCCGAGGCGGCTTACTGGGTATTGCCGCTATTTTAAGTTTCTTTTTATATCAAAAGGTAAAAAACCCAATCGTAGTAGGACTATGTGCAGCCGTTGCTATGCTCGCAATGATGATTTTTGCGGGTATTGGTGATAGGCAAAGTGGCGGCGCAGCCGAAGATGGAGTTGATGCATCTGCAATGGGTCGAATTTACGCATGGCAAGCTGCCATTAACATGGCGCTTTCTAACCCGCTTACCGGTGTAGGAGTCGATAACTTTTACGTAAATTATTATTTTTACAGTCCGCATTGGGATGGCAAGAATCATGCAGTACACAGTACATGGTTTCAAGTGTTAGGCGAAACAGGCTTTGTAGGAATTGGTATTTTTGTATTATTAATTGCCAGTATTTATCGCAGCCTATCACGTGTTTATTGCATTAATGCACTTAACCATAACGACCAAGTTGCTGTTAATGCAAATGCCTTAAAAGCAGGTTTAATAGGCTTTATGGTTGCAGGCACTTTTCTAACGCAAGCATTTACATGGCCGCTTTATATTATTTTAGCGCTGACAATCGCGCTCGAAAAAATCACTGTTGAGAGCAATAAGGAATAAAACTATGATCGTACATGTTAAACATTGGCTTAAATGTAGCCCTCATCCTTTTGCAAAATCACTTTTTCAATTTGCAAAAACTATTCGCAATCCACAAATGATTGTGATCCCGTTTTTTCATTCATCGCTTTATTTTGTTCATCAATTTTTAAAACAATTTATACACGAATTTTTACGTATCACTTATTTTACGCCCCTTTTCAAAAGCCAAATAAAAGGCAGTAAAAAACAGCTTTTTTTATATTCGGGTATGCCGCAGGTATTGGGTCAACTTAATATTATGTGTAAAGACAACGTGAGAATGTCGGGCGTTTCTACCTTTTGCGGGCGCGTGGGGGGAAAAACAACACCGACCTTAAATATTGGCAGTAATGTTGATATTGGTTGGCAAAATGCCTTTTCGGTAGGGCGTAATATAACGCTTGAAGACGACGTGCGTTTAGCTGGTCGGGTTTTTTTAGCCGGTTTTCCTGGGCATCCGGTTGATTGTGAGCGAAGAGCGCAAGGGCAAAGTGATGACGAAAACCAAATTGGCGATATTATTATCAAACGCGGAGCATGGCTTGGCACCGGAGTGACTGTGCTTGGGGGCGTTACTATAGGTGAAGGGGCGATTGTTGGGGCGGGCAGTGTTGTGACTAAAAACATACCCGCCTTTAGTATTGCAGCAGGTAATCCCGCAAAAGTAGTGAAGTACATAAAGGAATCTTAATATGAAATTTATTGTTTTTGCAGAGGACTGGGCAAGCCACCCTAGCAGCACACAGCATCTATTTACTGAACTGGCTAAAAATCATGAAATACACTGGGTTAATTCAATTGGTATGCGAAAGCCAAGTTTAAAAATAAACGATTTAAAACGTGTAGTGAGTAAATTCAAACAGTTGTTTAGTAAATCAAGTCATGCCGCAATTAACACACCAAAAGCATTGCGTGTATATAAACTACCGGTATTGCCTTGGCACGATAATGCATTAATAAAGCGCTTTAATAAGTGGGTGTATTCTCAATACTTTAAAAATATTTCTGATGAGCCTGTTATGTATTGGTTGAGTGTGCCAACAGCCGAGTATTTAATTACAAAACAAAAACGCGATAAGTTGATTTATTACTGCGGTGACGATTTTAGTGCATTGGCGGGCGTTGATGCGACACTTGTTGCGCCTTTTGAAAAAAACTTGATACAAAGAGCCGATTTAATCTACGTCATCAGCGCGTTTTTAATGAATAAAATGCCTAGCCAAAAAACGCAAATGTTGAGCCATGGGGTAAGCTACGATTTGTTTACTTCACAATGTGAAATAGCACCAGAGATAAGTCACTTAAATGGACCCATTATTGGTTTTTATGGCAGTATTAATGCCTGGTTAGATATTGCATTACTTACTGCATTAGTAGCGCAGCGGCCAAGTTATCAGTTAGTACTTGTTGGTGATATTGTGGGGCCTACTGCACAATTGCTGCAATTTAAAAATGTAACGCATATTCCTGCCGTAGAACATGCTCGGTTAGCGAGTTTTTCAGCGCATTGGAATGTGTCTGTTTTGCCATTTGTAAATAACGAACAAATTAGAGCGTGTGATCCATTAAAGCTCAAAGAATATTTAGCGGTTGGCACGCCTATTGTTGCAACCGATTTTCCGGCAGTAAAACAATATCAAACAGACATTCTTATTGGCAAAACGCATGAACAATTTATTAATAAAATTGATGAAGCCGTTTGTTTAAACAACATTCAACGTAACTCCCTTAAATTAACGCAACAACAATTAGCCAAAGATCACAGTTGGGGATCCAAAGCGCTAACAGTGCAACAAGACTTATTTATTTTAAATCACGCTGTGTAGCGTAATTTTTATACCAAAACCTCCTAAGGCCTGTTTAGTTTTACGGATTAAAATTTGTTCAAGCTAGGGGCTATTTAATTGCGTCGCGATGTTTGTAACCTAGTGGGATCGATAACTGCTCCTGCTTAGTAATGTTTCGCCATCGTCCACTTATGGGAAGTGACCACACAGTATAGGCTCTGCCTTGCCAAAATACCAAGCAGGCTGCTGTAAATTTAACCTTGAAAAGTCAACAAGCCATAACATTTCATACATTTAATTTGGCCTTGAGAGCTGAGTTCTGAAAAAGTAATACCCCTTAATAACCTGCTTATTTTTATTTAATTCACACCAGTTGGCGCACCCTGTGCAATACCCTATATATAGCGCGTTATTTGCAGCTTAAATTATTAATTTGCAAACAAACGCCACATTTCGCATAGCAATATGCAAATAAATAGGTAGGGATTATGTTAGTTAGAGAGCAAATAAAACGATTACTTTATTTAACCTTGTACGCTGTATATACACGTGCAAAGTTATTTGTGATCCCACTTTTAGTGGTGCCTTTTGTCATTATATTGCTCACGGTGACGGCGCAAAAAAAATATATTAACCATGCCACAATTTTAATTGAGGAATCAGCGTTACTTAACCCGTATCTTGACGATTTATCTTTCTCGTTTGATTTATCTAATCGGATGGCAGCACTTCGTACACTGGTTATAAGTAGGAAGGTACTTATTGCGGTTGCAAAAGAAACGCAACTAGTGCCAGAAAATGCGACACCTGCGCAAATAGAAAAAATTCACCAAGAGCTATCTCAGGCATTGTCTTTGTCGTTAGTAGGAGATGAGCTGGTGCGGGTTAATTTTATATGGCATGAGCAAAGTAAAATGAAACTCGTGCTAGAGAAAGTCGTCGAGAAGTTTATAGAGCGTTTATTAGCGCCTACTCGGGCTTCGCTTGATAGTTCGGAGCAATTTTTTTACCAGCAATTGAATAGTATTCGTGATGAGCTTGAGTTATCTGAAGAGTCACTCGCGGCCTTCAAATCATCAAACAGCAATACACTGCCAGCTGTGTTGCACAGTAACCGTCAAACATTTGATAAGTTATTGAGCGATCAACAACAAAAAACAATTGTCTTATCGGGTGCACAAGCAAAGTTAAAAGCACTGGCTACTAAAATGGGTCAAGCGAACCCAATTTTAGGGCGCATTGAAGAAAAAATTATTGTTGCGGAGTCAGAGTTAAGTTTTTTAAAAACTCGGTATACCGAAAAACACAGCAAGGTTATTTCAAAAAAGCGAGAGCTTCAAAGTATACGTAATCGCCAGCAGTCATTATTAGAAAGTGCAGAAGACTTAGATCCCACCAACATTGAACAGCTATGGCAAATGGCAAACACACTGCCCAGTGGCAAAGACAATGAAAGTAGTGTGCTGGTTTCGCAAATTCTAAAATTAGAAGAAGCAAAAAATGAAGTTGCTCAACACCAACAAGAGTACGACATGCTAGAGCAGCAAGTAAAACTGGTTGGTGAAAGGCTGCTAGTAACCAGTGATGTTGAAAAGCAGTTAAGAAAACTAGAGCGAGATTACGATGTGAAACAATCGCTTTATAAAGACATGTTAAGTCGTTACGAAATGGCAAAAGTGACAGGCAAATTGGTTAAGTATGAAGGGCCAGATAAAGTAAAAACCATAGAGCGCGCTTACAGCCCTACGCAACCAATTAATACGTCGTTAGTTGCATCCATTATTGTGGGTCTTGTTTTAGGTGTGTTTACAAGTAGCACAATTGTGTTTGTGGCCACCTTATTTGATAGCCATTTAAAAGATATTCAAACCATAGAAAAACTATCTGCGTTAGAGGTAGTTGCCATATTACCTATTGTAAAAAATACACCTGTAGATTTGGTGTTTAGCTCTGCAAGTAACTCTATTGAACAGGGGAAATAACATGAACGTATTACATTTAGTTCAGCACTTTAAAATAGGTGGCCTTGAAAAAATGGCCGTCACGCTAATGCAAAAAAGCCAATTTGCTAATTCAAGTGTGGTTGTATCACTTGAAGGGACTCTAAGTGAGGCTGTTGAAGGTTGGCCGCAATTAGCCTCGTTTGAAGGGCGGTTAATTTGTTTAAATAAGCCTGCAAAGTTTAATATGAACACGGTAAGTAAACTGACTGAAGTTATTAAACAATTTAATATTGATGTGATACACAGCCATCACATAGGGCCAATGCTCTACGCTAGTATGGCGTGCCTACGAAATCGGCACGTGAAGCATGTATCGACTATTCATGATGCGTGGTATTTAAAAAGTTTTAAGCAGCGTTTAATTACTAAAGTGCTTAATAAATTGACAAAAATAAATTGGGTTGCTGACGCGCAGGTAGTCGCTAACGATTTTTATAATGAAACAGCCATTCAAACCGATAAAACAATACTTAATGGTATTGATTTTAACAAGTTTGTTTGTGGGGATGAATCAAACGCACGTAAGGAACTGCACTTACCACAAGATATCAACTTAATTGGCTGCTCGGCTCGCTTAGAGCCAGGTAAAGGGCATTTTGCGTTATTAAGAATTCTCAATTCATTACCCATTTATACCGAGCTTGTATTTGCTGGTAGCGGTAGCTTACACACAGAATTAGTGAATTATGCCACAAAGCTTGGCATTAAAGAGCGCGTTCATTTTTTGGGAAATGTGCAAAATATGCCGTTATTTTATTCAGCAATTAATGTGATGTGTCTTTATTCACAGCGCGAAGGGTTACCGCTATCTATTTTGGAGTCAATGGCGTGCGGAAAAAGCATTGTTGCTACCGATGTTGGCGGGATTAAAGAGGTTCTAACCAGCGAGCAAGGCGTGCTCGTAAAACCCGGTGATGAGGTTGGATTAAAAAAAGCGCTGATAGAAGCTATTTATATTAAACATGGCCACTGTATTCGTGAACATGCTTTATCAATCGCCAGTGCATCAAAAATGAGCGCAGAGTACGACCATTTTTACAACGGTATTACATCGTGAGGAAAATATAATGACTTATTTATTAATAGTGTTAGCGGTGTTAATTTCGCTTGTTGTTTACCACCATGTAGGCTATTTAGCAATTTTAAGGGTGTTTAGCAAAGGTAAAAATAAGCCGGTAGTATTTAAACAAAACCCTAAAGCAACCAACCATTTTGGTATTTTGATTTGTGCTTACAATGAACAAGATCACATTAAAGAGAAACTACATAATTTAGGTGCCATGCTTTACGACACCGACAAGTTTGCGATTCATGTTTATTTAGATGGTTGTACAGATAATACATACAATGAGGCTATGCTTGCTCAGTCGCATTTAGCCAAACAAAATGTCGAATGCCATTTGCATTTTAATAAAATCAACCGTGGTAAAGCGCATGGTATCAATGAGTTAATTAAGCTAACTAAAACAACGTACGACGTTTTACTGTTTACCGATGTAAGTGCGCTATTAAGTATAGATGTACTTGGCAATATAGATGCTGATTTTAAAGATCAAAACATTAATGTGATTACCGGAGTTTATGTTTTGGACGAACAAGCCACACAGGAGCAAAAACACTATTGGCAGTATCAAAATAACGTTAAAAGTATGGAATCGTCTTTAGGAGCAGTGATTGGTGTGCCAGGTGCGATGTTTGCAATTCGCTCACAGTACACAGATTTACTGGATGAAGGTGCCATTAACGATGATTTTATTCTATCAATGAATGCATTAAAAAATGGCGGTAAAGCAATTGTAGATAAAAATATTAATATTGTTGAAAGAGAGTGTGATGAACAAAGCCACGATTATGCAAGACGCATAAGGTTGGGAGCAGGAAACTGGCAGCAAATAAAAGTACTGTTAACGCTATTTAACCCCAAGTTAGGCTGGGTGAGTTTTAACTTTATTTCGCACAAAGTACTACGGGGTATTATGCCGTTGTTGCTCGCTTTGATTTATGTTTTAATTTTTTCAATAGCGCTATTTTCAAATGTTTTTTTAGCAAAATTGGGCTGTGGGGCTATTGCGTTATTTCATGGTATTGAACTGACTAAAAAGGTATTTAATATCACCACTAAAATACCTGTTATAGATAAGGTTAACTATATTTTAAATGCCTATTTTTTAGCGTTATGGGGCATTATTAAATATGAAAAAGGCGATTACAAAAGCCACTGGCAGCGAGTTCATACAACCAATAGCGAGCAAAACGGTACAATTAAGTGTATTAAACGCGGTATTGATATAATTGGTTCTGCATTGGGTTTAATTGTGTTGTCTCCTGTTATGTTATTGGTTGCATTAACAATAAAGCTAACTTCACGTGGGCCGGTGTTATTCAATCAGCTAAGAGTAGGCGAAAGTAGTGACAGCTTTGTTGCATTGTTTAATGTGCTTAAATTTCGCTCTATGGTTGTCGATGCTGAAGTAAAAAGCGGTGCGGTATGGGCTTCTAAAGACGATCCTAGAATAACACCAGTGGGAAGGTTTATTCGTAAAACACGGTTAGATGAATTACCGCAACTGTGGAATGTGTTAGTAGGTGATATGTCATTGATTGGGCCGCGTCCAGAACGCCCCGTATTTTACTCAAAACTTGAAAAGCATATTCCTTACTTTTCACAGCGTACTTATGGCATAAAACCAGGTATTTCAGGGCTTGCTCAAGTGATGAATGGTTACGATGAAAGCATTGATGATGCAAGAAACAAAATAGGCTGGGACTATGCCTACATGTTAAGTACTTCATCACCACGCAGCTGGTGCTACATGGAACTGACTATATTGGTCAAAACGCTGGTTGTTATATTTACAGGTAAAGGCCAATAACCATGCATTGCATAATGCAATAAGGCGCCCCAGTCTTAATTGCATTATGCTTTAAACCCCTCCTTAAGTTGAACTTCATAATTTATAACTCTTAAATATCAACAGCTTAAAGTTGGTTCGTTTCTTGTATTAGTAATAGAGAACTTTACTATTTAATAGGTAACTACCATGACTAATTTAGCCAACTCACAAGAACAAACCGTAATTTCGCTTCCTGCTGATTTTTCAGGCTTTACCGTAGACGGATTTAAAGATGAATTTGAAGGGTTAGTGGGGACAGACACTAATTTTATTATTTTAGATTTTTCAAAAACAGAGTTTATAGATTCATCTGGTATTGGTGCAATTGTGTTTTTATACAAACGCATTGAAAAGAAAAATCATCAACTTTCTTTACTTAATGTAACCGGTCAGCCTTTCAAATTAATGAATTTGTTAAGAGTAGATAAAACAATTCCATTTATTGATTCAATCTAACAGCGTAAGGAGAGGGATATGAAAGCACACATTTTTATTATTATTACTTTATTTTTAAGTGGGTGTGCTTCTTGGCCTGATGAAGGACAAGGAGGTTGGGCAGAAAAGTACCAAAACTACCCATTAGATGATGAGCAACAAGATTTAAATTACACACAGCCTGAAGAAGTGGTTCGCAGTGAGTTTGAGCATTTAGTGCTAAAACTTGAGTTATTAAAGTCTCAAGATATTAAAGCGTGTATGCCTGCTCAGTTATTAAAGGCTCAAATATACGAAAACCGTATTCGTAGGCTTATTGCGGCTCAAATGTGGGAAGATGCAGAGCATGATTTACTTATTCATTATCATGGGCTTAATCAATTAACGCAGCATTTTGATACTGTTCAACAGTTAACCCAATGCGCGGTGGTTAAAGAGAAGAAACCGGCTTTATTTAGCGTTAAAAAGCAAATTACCGATTTACTCAATAGTGATAACCAATTTGCGTTTAAGGCGTTTGAGATCACACCTAAATATGCAGTAAGGCTTGCTCAAGCCGCTGACTTGGTAAAGGAGCTAGAAAGCATTTCTATATTGCTAGTAGGTCATACTGACTCAATGGGAGAGATGGCCAGCAATTATGAACTTGCTTTAAAACGCGCTGAAACGGTTAAGCATTGGTTAGTGGTTTATGGTGTGCCAGTACAAAGCATTACAACACTTACGCAAGGCAGTTTAAAACCTTATAGCGACCAACCACAAACAGACACAGTACGCCATTCAGACCGCCGCGTAGAGGCTATTGTACTTGACGCAAACACTAATAATTTACAGGACAATAAAGCTAAATCGTTAGTCAGTTGGACCAAAATTATTAAAAGTAAGCAGGAGTAAGTTATGAGATATTTATTAACAATCGCATTATTACTTTTCACGTTTAATGCTTACTCAGTCACTAAAGTTGATGAAACGGTACAAGTTGGCAACAAACTTTTTTTGTATATTCCTGGTGAAGTCGATTTTGATAAGGCCTTTGAAGTTGACAACAAAGGGCAAATTAATTTACCCGAGGTTGGGCAGTTTGTAGTAGCAGACAAAACACTCTCGCAAATTGAGCAAGAACTTGCACCGGTATTGGGTGGTTTATTTGTTGCCATGGATGATTTTTATATAGAAATACACAGCAGAGATATTTTTATCAATGTTATGGGGTATGTTAATACGCCCTCTCAAGTGAGTATTCCAGATAATGGGAATATTCAAATGGTTATTTCAAAAGCAGACGGTTTAAAACCAGGCGCTCAGTTAGACAGGTTACAAATAAGACGTGGTGAAGAGGTTATTGAGTTTGATTACAAAGCCTATTTAGACTCTGGCAATATTAGCTTATTACCTGCACTTAAAAGCAAAGATACGGTATTTGTGCCGGTTTCACCTTTGTTGGGTAATGTACAAATAGACTTTGATGCCCAAACACTCAGTGCAACGGGTGATGCGAATGACGGTAATGCAGTCACTATTTTAGGCGAGGTACATAACCCGGGAAGCTTTTCATACAAAGAAGAAATGACCATTTTGGATGCGCTTATGCGCGCTGAAGGGGTCACGCGTTATGCCGATGTGACTAAAATTAGAGTTATTGTAGATAAATCGCCGGTTATTTTTGATTTAAAGGCTTATTTAGATAAACCATCAAGTAGCACTATGCAGTTATTGCAGCCGGGTTCGACAGTGTATGTGCCTATTATGGTTGATGATGTAAACACGACCTCTCGTACTGTTTATATTATGGGTGAGGTTCAAAAGCCAGGAGCTTATGAAGCGGCAGACAGTACTAACTTTTTGGATATTTTAGCGAATGCGGGTGGCCCAACTCGATTTGCTGAAACCCGCCATATAAAAATACTTACCCCAGAGGGTGAAAGCATTTTATTTGACTTACAAGGCTACAGTGAAGGCACGGTAACCACAAAAGTACCTGACTTAAACCCAGGCGATGTTATTTTTGTTCCAGAAAAAACAGACGTAAATGAAAAAAGCTGGCTTAAAATTCCGACCAAACGCGCCATTAAAATAATTGGTGCCATTACTTCTCCGGGTAGGTATGAGTGGAGTGATGAAATGGACTTTACCGATTTACTTGCACACGCTGGTGGGCCTACCAAAGGCGCTAATATTAACGATATAAAAATACTTAGAAACGGCGATGTAACCCAGCGTTTCGACCTTGAAAAATACACCATTACAGACGGTGAAACACCGTTACCAAATTTAGTCGCTGGAGACACCGTCATTGTAGAGGAGCTCCCCGTTGATCCTGCTGATAATAAGTCGCAGTGGATACGTCAAGAGTCAAGTAAGTCTATTTATATTATGGGGCAGGTTGGTTCACCAGGGCGCTATTCGTTCAATGAAAACATGCACTTTATCGATATTTTAGCGGCCGCTGATGGCCCAACGGGCACAGCCGATATTCGTAATATTAGAGTGACTCACAGAAACGGTAATCGAGCTAAAGTGAGTAAGTTAGATTTAGCAATGTACTTTGAAACCGGTGACGAAACATTATTTCCTAATGTTTTACCAGGAGACACTATTTTTGTCCCAGAAAAAAATAAAGACTGGCTACGCACACCCAAAGAACGCGTAGTACGCATTATGGGCGCGGTGCAAAAGCCTGGTAGATATAACTTTGACGACACAATGAGCATTTTAGATGTGTTAGCTGAGGCAGGCGGCCCTTCAAACTCAGCACTTATTGATAAAATAGTCGTGGTTAATCATTCGTGTTGTAAAGAGCAATCGAGAGTGTTTGATTTAGAGGCTTTTATTAAATCGCCAAACTCAGCAAATATCCCCGTACTAAGAGCAGGAGATACCTTGTATGTTCCTGATAAAGGGCAAGATTTATTAAGTCAGTTTAAAGATAATTTCCTGGATGTAATTACCATACTTGCGTTAGTGGTGGGCTTATGAAATTAATACCAAGTCAATATCACGAGTTAGAAGTGATATGTAATACCATGATTGATAATGATGCACGGTGCGTTACGTTTATATCGCTTTGTGGCTCAGAGGGGGCATCTACCGCGTGTGTGAGTGTTGCAAAGCGTTTACAAAGCCAAAATAAGTCGGTGCTTATAATTGATTTAAACCCAATTAATACATTTAATTCAGATGATAAGTTACCCGATACCTGCAGCCCATGGCGTTTTGATGATATTTCGTGCCAGTTAGGAGTGACAAATTATCAAGAGGTAAACTTACTCACTATTAAACACTTAACAGCCATTGAGCCTGCTAAAAACAAACATGTGTTAAATGACGCGATTGCTCGCTTAAAACAAGAGTATGACTATATTTTAATAGATATGTCGCCGGCATTAAAACTAAACAGAAACAATGTACCGCTTCATTCACTCAGTTTGTGCAGCGAATTAACCTTTGTCGCTGTGGCGCTTGGTGTTAATGATGAAGAGTCGTTATGTAAAGGCATAAAAGAGCTAAAGCAAGCTGGTCATAGTAATATTAAGTTACTAATAAGCCAGCATAATTTTGCTCCGCTGGGTGAACGTATAATTAGTGTTTTAAATAAACATAAAAACAAATGGCCTAAATTGTGTAATAACCTTAAGTCAAAAATTAATAAACAAAGGTGGTTGTTTGAACACCACTGAGGGCAATATGGATATTTTATTTGAAAGACGTTTTGAATTACTTTGGCCAACGCTCAGCGAAATTCGATTGGTACTTAAACATGTTTTAAGAGCACTTAATGTAAAAAAAGATGAAGTAGATGCCGCTGGTTTAGTGGCAACCGAATATTTAACTAATTTGATAAGGCACAACGAAGGATCAGAACAGCATATATTTTTACGGATCAGCCAAGCTGATAACGATGGTTATACCCTCACATTTATAGATGAGCTTACGCCTTACAATTTATTTGAAAAAAATAACTCTCAATGGAAACTCGGTTCAGGGACTTTGGTTGAAGGGGGTATGGGGGTTGAGCTTATTCGCCACTATTTTAAGACCGCACAGTATGTTTCAGAAGATGGTAAAAACTATTTTACTTTCCCACTGGAGCACTTAGATAAACGACCCACGGTTATATACGTTGACGATGATATTACTCAACTCGCTTTAATGAGTGCCTATTTAAAAGATCACTTTCAAGTAGTGCCTTGTGAAAGTATTGAGGCCGGTTGGCAAGCAATTTTAACCGCCGATGCACGAATATTGCTGCTTGACCATAAGCTAAAAAACGGTACATGCGAGCCACTTTTAGAAAAACTCAACCAATCTAATTTAAAGTCGCAGTTATCGGTTGTTATGCTAACAGGTGACGATAGCGAAGAAGTGATAAGTAAAATTAATCGGTTAGGTGTAGACGACTATTTAATTAAACCCGTTAAAAAAAATAAACTGCTACAGAGTATTGAACGAGTAACACACCGTTTTGCCTACTTATCCTATCAAACAACATTCGAATCTACGCCTTCTAAAATTCATTTACAAAATAATAAAAGTGCGCATCTTTTTGGCTCTATTAGCTTGGGGAATGGGGGGGACTTTTTTATGCCCATTAACGATGAGTGCAGTGCATTTGTACTTGGCGATATGATGGGACATGGTTTACAAGCGCTTAAAGAAAGCTTTGCAATTAAAGGTTTTATAAGTGGTTTTTTGGCCACAGGCTTACCTTATCAAAATATGTTAGCGGCGCTTAATAATGCGCTTTACAAGCAACAGCTTTGTAAGTCTAGCTTAGTCACGCTTGTTATTTGTTTTATACAACACAATAAATTATTTTGGTTAAATGCCGGCCATCCTCCGCCAGTTGTAATACTCAATAATGGCAAAGTACGCCAATTGACAGGGACTGGTCCATTGTTGGGGCTTTCAAAGGAGCATAATTACGCAATATACGAAGCAGGGCTTGACGATGTTGAACATATTTTGTTTTACACCGATGGCTGGACTGAAAACCGCTTCACCGATAAAGATGAGATAGGTGAACTCACTAAAATTATTCCTCAAGGTTGTCAAACGTCTGAGGAATTTGCACATTGTTTATGGAAAAACTCACAAGTTACCCTTTCTAAAGAAATTGATGACGCCTCATTAATTATAATTAACTGAATTTGCATTACGTGACACTTTATAGCTATATTATAGGCATACATTCTATCTGATTGAATTAACGGCTACTTGCCAACTGAGACGTCTTTATGCCACCCACAGTTTTAATCGTTGAAGATACGCAGTCTTTAGCAATGATGTACCAATCTTATTTACTACCAACCGGTGTTAACACCCTTGTGGCAAGTGACGGCAAAACGGCCATAGACATAATAAATAAAGTGCACCCAGACCTTATAGTGCTGGATGTTATGCTGCCAGATATGAATGGGCTTGATATTTTAGCGACGTTAGAACCCGATAATTCGCCTCAAGTTGTTGTATTAACTGGGCATGCAACAAAAGAAATGGCCATTCAGGCAATAAAACTAGGCGCGAGCGACTTTTTAGAAAAACCAATAGAAGCAGACCGCTTTAGAATAACGGTTAACAACGCACTAAAAATTAAAAACTTAAAGCAAACCGTTACACAATATAAAAACAAATACGAAAACGGGAAATACTTTGATTTGATTGGCAGCTCAAAGCAAATGCAGTCTGTTTATCAAATTATAAGCTCGGCGTCTGCCAGCAAGGCCACTGTTTTCATAACAGGTGAAAGTGGTACGGGTAAAGAGTTGTGTGCACGGGCTGTTCACCAAGCGTCTAATCGAGCTAATCAACCCTTTGTCGCCTTAAACTGTGCCGCAATACCAAAGGATTTAATTGAAAGTGAAATTTTTGGGCATCTAAAGGGAGCGTTTACTGGCGCAATAGCCAATAGAATGGGTGCTGCAGGGCAGGCCAATGGGGGAACGCTGTTTTTAGATGAACTGTGTGAGATGGATATTAATCTGCAAAGTAAACTTCTTCGATTTATACAAACAGGGAGCTACCAGCAAGTTGGCAGTGAAAAAGAAGTCAAAGTTGACGTTAGATTTGTTTGTGCAACTAATAAAGATCCGCTTATTGAAGTAGAAAACGGCCGTTTTAGAGAAGATTTATACTACCGACTTCATGTTATTCCTATAGAGCTGCCACCACTTAGAGAACGCGGAGCCGATATTATCGAGATTGCCGAAGCCTTGTTTGTAAAACTCGCATTGGAAGAAAATCATCCTTATAAGAGTATTTCAGAGGGGGTAAAGCAGCTGCTTATGCAGTACAGTTGGCCAGGTAATGTAAGGCAGCTCGAAAATGTGATCCGTAATGTATTGGTACTCCACCCTGAGCAATATATTAATACTGATATGATACCCGCATTACCGGTTAGCTCAAAAAGTCAGACGCAACAAACGCCAATCACCAACGCGCAATCGGTAAATACTGAAACAGCAGCGTTTGATATGGCAACATCTCAAAGCGAAGTTAAGCCGCTATGGCTTGCAGAAAAAGAATATATTGAGCACGTTATAAAAATATGTGTATCTAATGTGCCTAAAGCGGCATCACTGCTCGATGTGAGCCCTTCAACATTGTACAGAAAAATTAAAAGCTGGGATGAACTCGAATAAACTTATGTCCCAGTATACGCTTGCTTGAGTAGTTTAAATTGCTGTTTACCTGAAAAACGTTTCTCCAGCGTGCTGTACGCGTTATTGATAATAGTATTGGTGTGATCTTCGGATTGTGCGAGCAGTTTTTCTACCTGTTGCTCAAAGTGTTGTGCATTTGTTTCTTGTATTAAAAACCCTGTAATTCCGTGTTTTATAATGCTGGGGATAGCACCTACTGCGCTGCTAATTATAAACTTTTTTTCTGATATGGCTTCTAGTAGTGCCATTGGTAGCCCTTCTTCTCTTGAGCAAATAAGTAATACATCAATTTTTTTCCATATGGTATTACGCTCAACTAATCCGTGGTATTCAAGGTTATGTAAGTTTGGTAGTTCGCCTTTTAAGGGGCCATCACCAAAAATGTGAAACTTAACGTTTAAATGTTGCTGCATATTTCCAGCTAACCTACAAAATATATCAGGTCCTTTTTCAAATGATAACCGACCAACAAAACCAATGTTAATGCCTGTTTTAAATTTGTTACTATTACTTTGGGATTTATTAATAGCGATAAAGTTTTCGAGTAACTGTGCATTTTTAATTGAATGCTTTATTTGTTTAGAGACGGCGAAGTTTATTGATAAAGGGGAAAGTAGTTTATCTAACGTGTTGTAAAGTTTTAGTTTACCTGTACCCGCTTCGCCAGCATGGTAGGTGCTAATACAGCGATGCCTAGTTATTTTACATACTAAACGGCCTAATATTCCGGCCTTATAACCATGAGTATGAATAACGGTGTTTGAATCGAAGCTTTTTAATTGTTTAAGTAGGCTACTTAGGTTTCCTTTTAAAAATTCATACCTTATATTTTCTTGGTTAAGCAAATTATAAAATGCTTGATTTTTGTGATCCTGGTAAAACATAATGTAGCTGCTAATGTGGTTGTTAGTGAGTAGCTTTGACAGTTCAACTAGGTGTGTTTCTATTCCACCAAGCATCGAAGAGTCTACAAATAAAACAACGTTGAATTTCATAACTAACCCCAAAAGATATTTATGATTAATTGCTCAACAATTGAACAGCTTAAAAATGATGTTGGTAACGAGCTAGCAGTAGAGCTGCTAAAAACGTTTATTAACGAGTCAAAAAAAACAGTTGAAATCTTGGTTAATACACAAGATGTCAGTGAAATAGAAATAAGCGCACATAGCCTTAAAAGCAGTGCCTATAGCTTTGGTGCTATCAGCTTGGGAGATACCTGTAACTCAATAGAGTCACTCTTAAAATTTGAACATACTCCACAACAGCTCGATTTATTATTAACAACAGCAGAACAACAAAGCACAGAAACCTTTAAAGAACTAGAAGCTGTTATCCAAAACATTTAAAAATGATTACTTAATTGTATGGGCATTTTAAGCAACCCAGAAAACACATTGTTTAGCTCATCTATGTCGTGTAAATGGGCTCTGTTTTTTAGGATAGTTTTACTACCCTGTAATATTTCTTCAATTGCAGAGGGTGGAATACTTAAATCATATAATTTAAAACCTAGTTGTTCTGTAAGCCAATCAACACCCGGTGTTGAGGTGTTTTTCATGACGCTTTTTTCTATTTTTGAGTTTTCGATAAAAATACGACATGCCGATGTTTTTTGAATAGCAGCCGCTATTTCATCCACTAAAAACGCAGGTAAAATACTCGTAATAATACTCCCTGGGCCAATAATGATTAAATCGGCTTCTAAAATGGCGTTTACACAGCCCGGGCCTGCAGGGACATTTTTAGATAGTGATACACTTTTAGGCAAAGAGGTTAGTGAATCAATTTCACATTCGCCAATTACTTTTTCATTATTGTTTAGTTCAGCGACAAGGTCGGTGGGTACTTCTGTCATGGGTAAAACGGTTTCTGAATTACCGAGCAGAATATTAAAATGCGCAATCGCTTTTGTTGCAGAGCCGGTCAATTCCATTAAACCAAGCAGTGTTAAATTACCTAAACAATGTTCAGCAAGTTGTCCTTGTGTGAATCTGTGCTCGTAAATTGCGTTAAACGTAGATTTTTTACCAGCAAGTTGCAGACAGCAACGACGTATGTCTCCAAGCGCAATAGTTTCTTGTGAAGATCTAATTTTACCTGTGCTACCACCATTGTCTGTGGTTGCGACAATAGCGGTTATGTGACTACTCATCGGCTTAATAGCGCTTAAAACCTGTGCTAATCCGTGTCCGCCTCCAATACACACTATTTTCATTTTTGAGCCTTTGTGTTTTTGTTTATTTCACATGTGATTTGCATTTATTATTCCAAAAGTTTTATAACAATTAACATGATGATTTATATTGTTTTTTAATCTATATTTAATTGAGCAAGGCCAGTTTTAAAATTACTTTTTGCAAAACGCGATGCATATTGATGAGGAAAATGAGTGTGAAAAAAACAGAACATCTGTGTGTATCTGATTTACAAAAACATTTAATAGATTTAGCTAATTGTGAACACGGTGCTGCTTTGTTGGATTTGCTTAGAACGGTATTTGAGTCACGGCTTAAATATACTGACTGTATTATCATCAATAGGTATAAATATAGATATTACGAGACGATAGCGACGACTAATGATCAATTTAGTGACAAAATGTGGTCCGAGTGTTCTTTGTTTACACAAACCGCTGAACAAGGTTATGCCATATGCCAATACCCTCAACAAATTGAAGAACTCGAATTTTCGATTACATATTCAATTCAAACCTTAAAACTAAAAAACTCTTTATTATTTAGTGTGAACACACACTTTGATAAAGGTATATTTATTTTTACAAATGTAGATGCACAGCAATGTGAGCAATTTATTAGTTCAGACACTATTAAAATATTGTTACAGCAGGCGTTTTGTACATTAATTAATCACGTTAAGTTAGCCAAACAAACTAACAAAGCTTTATCGCTGACACATAGATTTACGACACTCTCTAGCCTATTTAAAGAGTATGGGTCAGAGTGGTTTTGGCGATTAAACCCGCTAATGGTATTTGAAAGTATTAATAATATTGAAACTATAGGGAATGTTTACGATCAGCTTTTTATTGGTCATAAAATTGAACACATCATCACAGATAATGAAAAGCAAAATACAGAAAAATGGCAGCAATTTAACCAGCTAATTGATGACCGTAACGATTTTCATAATTTTGAATTTGAGGTTGAAGCCGACAAAAATTTTTGGGTCATTTTAAGTGGTAAACCTCTTTATAATAAGTTAGGACACTTTTTGGGTTACATGGGGCTTGCTAAAAATATTACGACGTCTAAACAGCGAGAGTTTGCTCTTCAGGCACAAACATTGAGGGCTGAAGAGGCAAGCCAAACAAAATCAAAATTTTTGAGTGTGATGTCTCATGAAATTAGAACGCCTATTCATGCCGTTATGGGTATGATTGAGTTACTACTTGATACAGAGCTCACCCCCGAGCAACAGCAACTTGTTAAATATGCTAACTCAAGCACTGAGATTTTATACGGTTTAATAACCGATGTGCTCGATTTTTCAAAAATTGAGTCAGGCACGGTTTCATGTATAAAAAAACCATTTGATATAAAGCTGTTAACTGAAAATATAGTAGGGCAGTTAAATATTGTTGAAAAGTCAGATGACATTCTTTTTACCACCCACATCGATAAACAAATTCCCCAATATGTTGTTGGTGACGAATACAGATTAGGCCAAGTATTATTTAATGTAATTAGTAACGCGTTTAAGTACACAACAAATGGTCAAATAAATTTAAACGTAGTAATACAAAATGAACAACTTGTTTTTGAGGTAAAAGACTCGGGTATTGGTATAGCTAAAAAGCATTTAGATTTAATCTTTAAGCCATTTAGTCAGGTAAATGACAGTATAAACCGTAAAAGTGAAGGGGTTGGATTAGGATTAAGTATTTCAAAAAACTTATTAGGCATAATGGGAGGAGACATAACAGTAGATACCCAACTGGGTTTAGGCAGTACGTTTACCATTTCAATACCATTTGAAGAGGCCCATGTTACTGATATTATTGATAATGTAATACATAAACAATCGGCGCTAACAATTTTGGTGGCCGAGGATAACAAAACGAATCAAGTACTGATCAAGGCATATTTAGAAAAGCTGAATCATAAAGTCACTTTGGCTAATCATGGGCACGAGGCTATTGACTTATTTTCGCGTAAAAAGTTTGATTTAGTATTAATGGATATCATGATGCCTGAAATGGATGGTTTAACTGCTGCAGAATATATAAGAGATGAATTAGTCAGCGATGTACCAATTTACGCATTAACCGCTAATGCAGAAAAAGACAATAAAGCATCGTGCTTTAAGGTGGGTATGAACAAAGTACTCACAAAGCCGATTAAATTTCAAGAACTCGAAGCCGCCTTGAAAGGGCTATTCCCACATTGAAATAACATAACAATCATTTAGGAACTTTAAAAATAAAGCATAGGATAAATTAAATTTTACAGATAAAAATAAATTGTATGGTTAGCTAAAGTGCAGCACACTATTTAATCGATTCTTAACTTGCTGTTTACCACTAAATGTATAAGGAATATTATGTTTTATGTCTTTTATAGGGTTTTGACTTTAAGTTTTTTTATATTAGGTATTTTCATATTAACTGTAACCAAAAGCTATGGGACAGGGTTTGAAACGCTTCCTAAAAAACAATTCAATGTGCTTTTATTTACAAAAAATGAAGGGTGGCATCATAAGTCTAAAACTAACGCTGTTAAAGCAATCGAAGATTTAGCTAACAAACATTTTTTTAATTTAGTTTGGCACGAAGAAAGCCATTATTTTAATGACAAGTATTTAGCTGATGTTGATGTCGTTGTGTTTTTACTCACCACGGGAGATATTCTAAATGTTGAAGAGCAAAAAGCTTTTGAGCGATTTATAAAAGCAGGAAAGGGCTTTGTAGGAGTGCATAGCGCATCAGATACCGAGTATGATTGGCCTTGGTATCAAAAGCTAGTAGGGCGCACGTTTAGTATTCATCCAGTAATTCAAACTGCGATTTTAAGTAAGGTGGACAATACTCGTTTTATTGGTATAAATCATATGCCACAGCAAATGCTATGGACTGACGAATGGTATGAATTTGGTCCAGAGCTTAGTAACTTAAACTATTTATTAACGGTGGATGAGCAAAGTTATAACCCACATGTTGACTGGGGGAATAACAGAAAAGGCAACGGTATGGGAGCGTTTCACCCCATTTCGTGGTACCAAAACTATGACGGTGGCCGCTCATTCTATACAGCTCTTGGTCACACTAGTGCAGTTTATAACAGTGAGTTTTTAACCGAGCATATATATGGCGGTATTTACTGGGCTGCAACGGGGAATGGATTAGAAAAGAAGTAGTCAACTCGCATGTTAAAGGATAAAAATCCTTGTCTCTCGTATATTCTCATAACAGCGTGGTGGATTTGCATGTTTGGGGCGTTTAATGTGTATACGGTTTTTGAAATACTAGCGTATTATCATGAAACGATCGTTTACGTTTTCACCTTATGTTTTGCCGTTGTATGAAAGCGCGCTTAGAAGTCTTAGGGCTATTTTTAGTATTTTTTAACTCAAGCTCATTGTTTGAATTTACAGCAAGATTATTACAAACGGCTTCAACGTCATTATCTGCTTTTTTGGTTTTCAATTGAGTATTAATAATAAACTAATTAGCCAGTTACGGGCTTTATCCGCCCTAAATTCCTAGTTTTGGAAGCTATTGTGAATAATTTGGGTTTGTTAATAGTGATGTTCGCCTCGGCTTAAAAACCGAGGCGATGTCTTTACACGTAGCGGTTAACAATATTTTCAAGCAGTTCTTGGCGACCAGAAACTTGCTTAGGGTCAATGTTGTTTTCGTGCACTAGCTCAGCCAAACTTTCAAGTGATTGCTCACCATTTATAATGCTTTGGCCTAAGTCTTCTTTCCAACCAGCGTAACGTTTTTCAACAAAGTCAGACAGCTCGCCGCCTTCAACCATGGCTGCTGCATTGAGTAATGCTTTAGCCATTGTATCCATACCACCAATGTGACCGATGAATAAGTCATCGCGTTCACACGATTGACGACGAAGCTTAGTATCAAAGTTAAAGCCACCTGTTTTAAAACCGCCATTTTTTAAAATTTCGTACATAACGAGTGTGCATTCGGCGACATCGTTAGGGAATTGGTCTGTATCCCACCCGTTTTGCATGTCACCACGGTTAGCATCAATACTGCCCATAATGCCTTCTGCGCAAGCAACCGCAATTTCGTGATGAAAGCTGTGACCTGCAAGTGTTGCGTGGTTTGCTTCAATGTTTACTTTAATTTCGTCTTGCAGGCCGTGTTTGTGTAAAAAGCCTGCAACAGTTGCTGTATCATAATCGTATTGGTGCTTAGTTGGCTCTTGAGGTTTTGGCTCAATAAGTAACGTACCTTTAAAGCCAATTTTTTTCTTGTGCTCGACAACCATTTTTAAAAAACGTGCATACTGTTCGCTTTCTTGCGCAAGGTCTGTATTTAGTAGCGTATCGTAACCTTCACGTCCCCCCCAAAGCACGTAGTTCTCGCCGCCTAAACGATGCGTTATTTCCATTGCATGTTTAACTTGTGCTGCTGCGTATGCATACGTGTTTGGATTAGGGTTTGTTGCACCACCGGCGCAAAAACGTTTGTTTGAGAATAAGTTAGCAGTACCCCACAGTAGCTTTACACCTGTGCGCTGCATTTCTTTTTCGATAATGTTTGCTATGTGCTTTACGTTATCATGGCTTTCTTGTAGTGTTTTACCTTCAGGGGCAATATCAACATCATGAAAACAAAAGTAGGGTACGCCTAATTTTTCAAAAAACTCAAAGGCAACTTTTACTTTTTGTTCTGCAAGTTCTAATTGGTTGCCGACAGGTTGGATCCACGGACGGTCAAATGTGCCTTCACCAAAAATATCAAATCCTGTAGAACAAAAGTTATGCCAGTAGCAGGCTGCAAAACGAAGGTGTTCTTTCATTGTTTTACCAAGTACGATTTGGTTTTCGTCGTAATAACGAAATGCAAATGGGTTTTTAGAGTTTTCACCCTCAAATTTAATTTTTTCAACGTTTGTAAAAAATTGCTCGCTCATTATGTGCTCCATGAAAATTATAATAGTGTATTAAAAATATGTTTTTAGGCTTTGATAAAGTGCTTTGTACGCTTTGTATTGCTGTGCGTAAAAGTTTTGCATAGTTGGGTTTGGCTCAATGGAATGTGTGACTGTGCCGTTAACACACACTTGTTGTGCAGAAAGTTCTTCTACTCCTATTCGGGCAAGCCTTGCGGCGCCAAATGCAGGGCCAACTTCTGAGCCTTCTCGGTATATAAGGGGGCGGTTAAGTACACTTGCAAGGATTTCTCCCCACAATGGGCTTTTAGCGCCACCACCAATAACGGTGACATCGTCAATTTGTGCGCCAGCATCAAGGAGAACTTGTTGGCCATCGGCAAAAGCAAAGGCAACGCCTTCGAGGACTGCACGGCCAAGAATTGCTGCGTCGGTGGCGCTGTCTAAACCAAAAAATACGCCTTTGGCATCGGGGTTATTATGCGGCGTACGCTCGCCAGTTAAATAAGGTAAAAATATCACTGAGCTTGGTTTGCTAAAATCGCATTTCTTAACTTGTTCAAGCAGCGCACCTTCGTTTTCAAAACCGGTTAATTGAGTCACCCAGGTTAAACAGCTTGCTGCGCTTAACACCACTGACATTTGGTGCCAGGTGTTTTCAATGCAATGACAAAAGGTATGGACTGCACCTTCAGGGTTTGGCAGGTATTTTTCGTTGGCAACAAAGTAAACGCCCGAAGTGCCTAACGATAAAAAGGCTTGTTTTGGTTTTACTACACCTACACCGGCAGCGCCCGCTGCGTTATCGCCACCGCCAGCAACAACGGGGACTTGATTCATTCCCCATTTAGCAGCCACTTCAGCGGTTAATTTTCCTGTGATTTGTGTGCCTTCATAAAGAGTAGGCATGTGGCTAGTAGTCAAGTCGCAGGCGGCCAACATTCCTTGTGACCATACTCTTTTTTCTACGTCCAGCCATAATGTGCCTGCAGAGTCGGACATGTCTGATGCAAAATCGCCAGTCATTAAAAAACGTAAGTAGTCTTTTGGTAACAATACTTTGGCTACTTTTGCAAAGTTTTCAGGTTCGTGCTGCTTAACCCACACTAATTTAGGTGCAGTAAATCCGGGCATGGCTATGTTGCCGGTAATATGACGAGAATTTGGTTCGCGTTTTTCAAGCTCTATACATTGCGCTGCACTGCGCCCGTCATTCCACAAAATGGCGGGGCGAATAATATTATTGTTTTTATCAAGCAGTGTTGCGCCATGCATTTGTCCAGACAGACCCACCGCTTTTACTGACTTTAGTAATGCTGGGTGAGCTTTTTTTAGCTCCTCAATGGCAGAGCATGTAGCAAGCCACCAATCTGTTGGGTTTTGTTCAGAATGAAGGGGAGCCGGGCGTAACACGCTTAATGGAGCGCTTGCTTGAGCAAGTAATGTGTCGTGCTCGTCTAAAACTATAACTTTTACACCTGAGGTGCCTAAATCTATACCAAGGTACATAAATGTGATGCTTAATATCTTGAGTGTTAGCGCTAACATTAATGGTTGGGTGTTGGTAAGTCAAGCTAGTTTTAACTATGCTTAATTCGTTTCAAGCTTATTGCTTAGTTAGTAATGCGTTGTTAGTTTTTTATAGAGGCAAGAAACATATTGATAAAACAGGCATTAATTTATTGGCTAAAACCATGTTTTAGGGGCAGTTCCTTAGAGTATTAATGATTTAATCAAAATTAAGTGTATTATCTAATATTAGCCTGTGCGCTCACAGATTTATGTAATGACCCTAAATATTCTATTCAGCAATTTGTTAGCGCTAACATTTTTCTTTTTATGCGGTTTTATTAATAGCAATCATTTAAAACACAATGTAAACAATATTAGGCATCGTCATTATGTATAATGGAAAAATAAACGTTAATTATAATAGTCGATTGATTGTGAGTAGGTAATAAGAAATGGCCGACCTTAAAAGAGCAAGAATACAAGATGTAGCCGAACAGGCGGGCGTATCAATGATGACCGTTTCACGCGTGCTCAACCAAGACAAAAAAGTAAGCGACAAAACACGCGAAAAAGTATTGTTGATAGTTGAGCAATTAAATTACAGGCCAAATGTGTCTGCTAGGCGCCTTGCAAGTACTAAGTCATTCTTTTTAGGATTGTTGTACGATAACCCTAGTGATTCTTACATAAGCCAGTTTTTATTGGCTGCGCTTAAAAAATGCCGTGCACTGGGTTACCACCTTGTTGTTGACGAAGCGCACACCGATATTGACAAAACAATTGAGTCGGTAAAGCAACTTATTGACGTTACACAGGTTGATGGCATGATCCTACTGCCCCCTATGTGCGACAATGAACCGGTTTTAGATTTACTTACTAACGCACAAGTTCCATTTGTGAGAATAACGCCAGATACAAAATTAAATCGCTCCCCTTATATTTGCATGGACGATTATCAAGCGGCGTTTGAGGTTACAGAGCATTTAATAAATCAAGGGCATACTAAAATTGCGCATATTATTGGCGACACTAAACAAGGTGTAAGCCGTTTGCGATACCAAGGTTATTTAGATGCCTTGCGCTCTAATAAAATAATAACGCCACCTGAGTACATAGAGCAGGGCAGCTTTACCTATCAATCGGGTATGGAAGCGGCAAAAAAATTACTTTCGCTTGATGATAAACCCACAGCTATTTTTGCAGCTAATGATGATATGGCAGCCGCTGTAATCTCAATAGCTCAAAAACAAGGTATTAATATTCCGAGTGATTTGTCGGTTGTTGGTTTTGATGACACGCAACTTGCGACCATAGTTTGGCCAAATATTTCTACGGTGAAACAGCCCATTAATGAAATGGCTGAACTTGCCATTACTTTACTAGCATCAGGCCAATACAACGATTTGAGTAATTTAAAAAGCTTAGACTTAAGACATATTTTAGATTTTGAATTAATAGAAAGAGAATCAAGCTCAACCAATAAAAAATTAAATAAGTGATTGTCTAGTCATATGTAAACGATGCAGGAGGTTTACTTAAAATAGGTATTTATACTTTTGTTTTTATGTGATTTTTAAATCTGAATTAAGGTAACGTGCTTAAATAAGTAAAAGACTATGCATAGAAGGTTATCGTCCTAAATTAAATAATTCAGGACGATAAAATTACACGTTCTCCAGTTTTGTTCCCTTGGTTTCTTTTACTAGGTAAATAACAAAAAGTACCGATACAAAAGCAAAAAAAGCATAGAGCGAGTACGCCAGTGCCAGTCCTCCGCCGGTTAGTAAAATTGGGAAGGTCATGGTGACCAAAAAATTAGCCAACCATTGAGCAAGCCCTGCAACCCCCAAGCCTAATCCTCTTATCTTATTTGGAAATATCTCTCCAAGCATTACCCACATTACAGGGCCCCATGAAAGATTAAAAAAGAAAACATATAAGTTGGCTTGTACAAGTGCAATTAAACCCCAGTCGCCAAGTTGTAACTGCCCCTGAGGATCTAAAGATCCGTTAGAAAATGAGACAACTAACCCAATGAGCGAGAGAGTCATACCTATTGAACCGATTAATAAAAATGGCTTTCGGCCTAATTTATCAATAAGGGATAAGGTAATAAAGCAGGCTAATAAGCTAATCACGCCACTAATAATATTAATTAAAAGTGCATCTGACTCTGAAAAGCCAACGGCTTGCCATAAAACGGCACCATAATAAAATACAACGTTAATACCGACCAACTGCTGCAATATCGCCAGTCCAATTGCAACATACATGACTGGCTTGAGCTTTAATGTATTAGCTTGAAGTAAGTTAGTTAATTTTGCTTTTTCATTGTTACCCAATGACAATTTTATTTCGTCCCACATTGATAGGGCGTTTTTAGTACCAAATAATTGCGATAGCGTTTTTATGCCTTCTTGTTGTCTATTTTTCATTGCTAAATAGCGCGGGCTTTCTGGAATGAACAACAAAGTAAGTAGAAAGAAAATTGCGGGGATCAATTCTATCCAAAACATCCATCGCCACGTATCAAAGCCAGACCAAAGTACTTCGGTTGAGTGCCCAGATATTTGTACTAAAGAATAGTTACTTAAAAAAGAGCAAAATAATCCTAAAATAATAGCAATTTGCTGAATAGAGGTAAGCATGCCACGTAAACGCGCCGGCGCAATTTCACTTATATAAGCTGGCGTAAGTATAGATGCAGCTCCGACCGCTAAGCCGCCAATTAAGCGATAAACGATAAACTCTCCCGACGAATTTGCAATACCAGAGCCCCAAGCACTTATAATAAAAAGAACAGCGGTCGCAAGTAATACCTTTTTGCGACCAAATAAATCGGCACTTTTACCGGCTATTAATGCACCAATAGCGCAACCTAGCAGCATACTTGCCACATTAAAGCCCGTTACTACGCTATCAGAGTTAAAGGCACCTTTAAGTCCATCAACGGTGCCATTAATTACACCGCTATCAAAACCAAATAAAAACCCACCAATTGCAGCTACGCATGCAATAAAAAATATACGTAGTAAGTTCTCGCTTTCGTTATTCTCTAGCTGAAGTGATGCACCACTGTGCGTGGGATCGGTTGCTGTATTTTCCATTATATAATTCCTAGATTTTATTATTTTTATAAAACAATGTTCGATACGGTAAATTTATCTTTAGGTATTTTGATACCTTGTCCAGCTCCAACAGTGACTATTAAACGGCCTTTATAAGCAACAGCATCTCCTTGATCATTGATATAAGTAAGTTTATTTTTAGGAATTATAAATTTAATATCTTTTTCTGCTTCGTTTTTAAGGGTGATATGCCTAAAACCCACTAATTGTTTATTAGGTGTTTTTACAGGCGCCTCGGGCATAGAAATATAAACTTGGACAACCTCGTCAGCTGTAAAACTGCTTTGGTTAGCGATTGTTGTTGTTAGGTTTAAATCGCCAGAGTTTACGTTTATTGAATAACGTGTGTTTTTGTATTTAAAGTCTGCATAACTTAAACCGTAACCAAATGGGTACAATACTTCACCTTCATAATACTTATAGGTACGATTTTCCATTGAGTAATTTTTAAAATCAGGTAAGTCAGATACTGATTTGTAAAAGGTAATGGGTAATTTACCTGATGGGCTAAAGTCGCCGTAAAGTAAACTTGCTAGTGCGCTTCCTGCTGCTTCACCAGGGTAAAAACCCTGTATTATGGCTTCTATGTTTTCGTTCTCCCAATTTAATGCCATTGCACTACCGCTCATATTTACCAGTACGATAGGTTTACCTGTTTGTTTAAGCTTTTTAAGTAAATTAAGCTGACTTTTAGGTAAATTAATATTGGTTCGATCGCCATGAGAAAACCCTTCTATTTGCAGTGGCATTTCTTCACCTTCAAGATTGGCACTAATACCGCCTACAAATACAATGACATCAGCTTTGTTTGCGTTATCTAACGCTTCTTTCATTAAGTGTTGAGGGTTTTTTAACCACTTTAAACTTGCTGTTGGATTGATCACATTGCTGTGCCAAAAATGGTTAAATTTAGCCTCAGCGTTTAGCCCATAAGTTTTATTTTTATCAAGTGTTATAGTGCCATCAACGCGTTGACCATTAAGTGTAAAGTCCACATTGTTTGATTTAAAAGAATACTCAGCGGTTTCTTGCGGTTTAATTATGCCGGTCCATTTTACTGCAAATTCCTGTTCTACAGAGTCATCAATAGGGGAACGCTCCCAGCTAAAATCTAGGTTTTTTTCTATTTGACGCTTAACGGGTTGGCGGTCAAAATTACTTGAAGGATAGTATTGAGCAATTAACCCAGGTTGTAATTTATTATCATGGTCCAAATGGAAAAAGTGCTCGGCTGAAATAGGTGTGTAATGGGTATAAACTTCACCGGTAATACTTGAACCAGGTGAGTATGTAATTTTATTTTTACCCAAACGTTGTTCAAGTGCTAGTTTTGGTGTTATTGGAACTATTGGCATACCATTATAGTTGCCTAATAAAATAGCTTGGTTATCAGCATTGGGACCTATTAGGGCTATTTTTTCATTTCCCTTTAATGGTAACAGTTGCTCATTTTTTAAAAGTACTAATGATTTTTTAGCTGCCTCTTGTGTTAGAGCTAAGTGTTTTTTAGAGCCTACTATGTCAATAGAAGTGTTCGAATAAGGCACATTTTCGGGTTTATTAAACATGCCAAGTTTAAAGCGTGCATACATTAAACGTTTTAAGGCTTTATCAACGTCTTCTTCTGCTACTAATCCTTCTTGTACTGCCTGAGTTAAATAACTGTATGTATTGCCATGGTGGTCACCGCAATTTAAGTCAGTACCTGTTTTAAGCGCCATCGCCGCTGCTTTGGCCTCAGTATTTACGATGTTATGTGACTTTACATCGTAAAAGTCTGCAATAGCACCACAGTCCGATACAATATAGCCATCAAAATTAAATTCATCTCTTAGTTTATTTTGAATTAGCTCATTGTTTCCACATGCTGGCGTACCATTTACGCTATTATAAGCACACATTACAGATGCAACGTTTGTTTGTGCTATTACATCTTTGAATGCAGGAAGGTAGGTTTCAGCTAAATCTTTACTTGAAGCCGTGTAATCATCGCTGTGTCTTGAGACTTCAGGACCGCTATGTACTGCATAATGTTTAAGTGTTGCAACTGATTTTAAGTATTGAGCGTTATCACCCTGTAAGCCATTTATAAAATTAACGGCAATACGCGTTGTTAAGTATGGATCCTCACCGTAGGTTTCTTGACCGCGCCCCCAGCGAGGGTCTCTAAAAATATTAATATTTGGCGACCAATATGTTAGCCCTGTGTACATAGAACGGTTATTTTCTTCTAAAAAAGCATGATGTTTAGCTCTGCCCTCATCAGAAATTGCGGTGCCGACTCTCAGCATTAAGTTTTCATCAAATGTAGCCGCTAGGCCAATTGCTTGCGGAAAAACAGTTGCTTTCCCCGCTCGTGCAACACCGTGGAGTGCTTCGTTCCACCAATTGTATTCTGGTATGTTTAAACGCTCAATTGCTGGAGACTTATCAAATAGCTGCGCAACTTTTTCTTCTAAGGTAAGACGTGTTACTAGATCATCTACACGTTTATCAATGGAAACTGATTCGTTTAAATAGAGCGGGGTTGTTTGTGTCGATTGTTCATCACTAGCGCAACCTACTAATGAAGCAAGTGTAGTAAGCACAAAAAGGCTTTTTATATTTATGTTAATCATTGTTATCAACTCTTTATTGGTGTGTGATAAAAATAAATTAACAAAGGAAATTATTAACGTCGTCTAAGTGAGAGTTAAATATGAATTTGAACGTACAGATACCTGTATCGACATCTATTTATACATTCATTAAAGATAAAAACAGTTAATTTTGTTAATATGTTGTTTGCTTTTGGTTTGTTTTTTAATCTATTGATTTATATGGTTATATATTCAAAAGTTAGCTTTTAGACATGAGCGTCATGTAAAGAAATAATTAATTTTGGCGTTCAAATAGATGTATTTGTAGTTAGTTAGGCGATTTTTCCCACTGTTTATCTGATTGTACTCATGAACGACAACCACACACAAAAAAGGTTGAAATTTAAAAAGTGACGACAGTGCTTTTTTAATTTCAATGAGGGAAATTAAAATGATAAAAAAACAGAACAGTGCATTTAAGCTGTCTATAATTGCATCTGCAATTATTGCAACGTCTTTATCTGGCAATCTATACGCAGCTCAAGAAAAAGACAAATCAAAAGAACAAGATGAAGACATTGAGGTAGTGATAGTTCAGGGAACACGATCAAACTTAATTAATGCGCAAAATATGAAACGTGAAGCTGAAACTGTTCTTGATGCTATTTCTGCAAAAGATATTGGCTCATTACCTGATAGAAGTGTTCTTGAAGCAATAGTGCGTTTACCGGGCGTTTCTATTGAACGTTTTGCTGCTGCAAACGACCCAGATCATTACGGTGTTGAAGGGAGTGGTGTTGTTGTTAGGGGATTAACACATACACGAAGCGAGTTTAATGGTCGTGATACTTTTACTGCTGATTCAGGGCGAGGGTTGAGCTTTCAGGATGTACCGCCTGAGCTAATGGGCTCTGTTGAACTTTTTAAAAACCAATCTGCGGATATGATTGAAGGTGGAATTGCAGGCACGGTTAATCTAGTGACACGAAAACCCTTTGATGCTGAAGGACGAGTCGTTGCTTTTACATTAGATGCTAGTTATAGCGAATTTGCAGACGAAACCACCCCCTCATTTTCTGGCTTATACAGCGATATATTTGATTTAGATGCTGGCAGATTCGGCGTCCTCGTTAATTACTCTAACTCCGAGTTAAAAGCGCGATCAGATGGCGCCCAAATAGGTCGGTACGAGCTTCAAAACGAGCTGGTTAATGGACAGGCAGTGTTTGTTCCTCGCACAACGCGTTTGACACGAAAAGAAGATGATAGAAAAAGGGAAGGTTTTGCTGGTGCGCTTCAATTTGAGAACGAAAGCAAAACCCTCTTGGCCACTGCTCAATTTATTCGTTCTGATTCATCGTTAGCATGGACTGAGCATGCGATTGAAATGGCAGATGATGCTGTTATTAATGACTTAGTTGCTCTAGAAGGCACTGAGTTTGAGGTAACAGATCAAGGCTTATTTGAATCAGGTTTTATTACATCAAATGCAGGTTGGCGCGGAAATGATGCGCAGCGACAACCATCGGGAGAGTTTGGTGCACAGCACGCCATGGTTACGCGTTTTAGAGAACAAGATAATTTGGTAGACGATTACGGTTTTAATCTTAAATATCGACCAAACGATACATGGTCGTTCAATTTTGACGCCCAATATGTTGAGTCTACCTCTGAAATTTTTGATTTTTCGATTATGGGAGCAACAAGAGCTGTAGTCGGTATAGAGCAAAACGGTGATGATTTACCCAATATTACATTATTAGACCCAGCCAATAGCGGCGACACTGGCTTTTTCACTGATCCAAATAATTATTTTTGGCGCAGTGCTATGGATCATATATCTGATAATGAAGGTGACGAAGTTGCTTTTGCCGCTGACACACAATATACATTTGATAGCGGCTTTTTCACTAGTGTTAAAGTAGGCGCTCGTTATGCTAAACGTGACCAAACAACACGCCAGTCTACTTATAATTGGGGCTGGTTATCGGAAGCATGGGCAGGCAATGGTAATGCTTGGTTTGATGCTGAAGGTGATGAGCTTGGTGCAAGCTTAAACAATAGCTATGAGCAATTTACATTTGATAATTTTGCAAGAGGGGGTGTACTCAATGTTGCATCTGAGGGCGCTTTTTTGTTTCCTAGCGAATCATTAGTTAGAGATTACGCTAATGCTGAATCAGCGTTTGCATCTTTGTCGCCAAATTGGCAGCGTTTATCAAGTCGCGGGGACGCAATCGGTAATTTTTTAAATAATGAAATTAATGAAACCTCTGAAATAAATAATGCTTTTTACATCAAGGGTAACTTTGAAGGCGAATTAGGCAGCCTATTTTACAGCGGTAACGTAGGGCTTCGTTATGTAAAAATTAAAAATGAAACTGATGGCTTTTTAACATTTCCAGATACAGTGGGTGACGTTAACGACCCATCAGATCCAGAAAACTTTTTACCATCTGAACAAGCTGCATTTGGTAATGCAGGATTTACTGAACAAACAGCAAGCAGTGAATACACAAATATTTTGCCAAGTTTAAACGTTAAACTTAATTTAAAAGACGATTTAATTTTGCGTTTTGGTTTTTCTGAAGCAATCGCATTACCTGATTTAGGAAACTTAAGAAACTTTGTAAGCATAACACCAGAAGATTTAGTCATTACTTACGATGAAAGCTCAGATGATCGACAAATTATAGACGCACGATACTCTCGCTATACGGCAAATTCAGGCAATCCTTTTTTGAAACCAATGGAGTCCTATAATTACGATTTAGCACTTGAATGGTATTTTTCTGAGGGAGTGGGATCACTTACAACATCATTCTTTTATAAAGACATGAGTAACTACTTTATTAATGGCTCAGTGGATAGAGAGTTTACAAATAATGGTGCTACTCAGGTTGTACAAGTAAACGGTGCTACAAATGGTGATGAAGGCTCTGTGCAAGGAGTTGAACTGGCTTACCAGCAGTTTTATGACTTTTTACCTGGCGCTTTTAGTGGTTTGGGAATGCAGTTTAACTACACCTACATTGAAGAGGAGGGCTCACCAAATTCGAGCTTAGCGCCAGATCAGCCAGATTCAACTCAGGCAGACAATGTTGCTTTTGAGGATTTACCATTAGAGGGGTTATCAAAAGACAACATAAATTTAGTCGCTATGTATGAGAAGCACGGTGTTAATGCACGTTTAGCGTACAACTGGCGTTCTGAATACTTATTGACAAGTAAAGACGTTATAACGCAGCTTCCCATTTATAATGAGGCTGGCGGTCAACTCGATGGTTCTGTATTTTATAACATCACTGACTCATTCCAAATGGGCCTACAAGCAACAAACCTAACTAATGAAGTAGCGCGTACCTCAATGCAAATAGACGGTGATAACAATCGGATTTCTCGTTCTTGGTTTGCAAATGAACGTAGGTTTAGCATTATTTTTAAAGGTAATTTTTAACCCTGTTAATAAGAGCACGTGTTATTTAATTTCGCGTGCTTTGTTTTTTATAGGCAGTACATTATGAATGATGTAAATAATATAAAGTCGATTGTTATTGTAGGTGGCGGATCTGCTGGCTGGATGACCGCTTCTGCATTGGCAAAGGTAATTGGTTGTGATAATTGTCAAATTACCTTAGTTGAGTCTGAAGACATAGGGACTGTGTCGGTAGGTGAGGCTACAATTCCACAAATTCAATTGTTTAATACCATACTTGATATAGATGAATCTGAGTTTATACGTTTTACTAATGCAACGTTTAAATTGGGTATAGAGTTTATAGATTGGAAAGAAAAGGGACATCGCTATTTTCATCCGTTTGGTAATTATGGTACCAACATGGAAGCACTGCCTTTTCATCATTTTTGGTTAAAAATGCAAGATGAGCCAGCGTTTTCAAACTTATCTAATTTCTCACTTGCGTCGGTTGGTGCGTATGCAAATAAGTTTATGCATCCGTCAACTCAGCAAAATAGCCCATTGGCAGGTATTAATTATGCCTACCATTTTGACGCAACGCTTTATGCTAAATTTTTAAGGAATTATTCTACAAGTAGGGGAGTTAGTCGTATTGAGGGTAAAGTTGACGAGGTGATGCTCAATCCTGTTTCAGGAATGATTGAGTCGTTAATACTTAACGATAATACAGTATTAAATGGCGATTTATTTATCGACTGCTCTGGTTTTAAGGGCTTATTAATTGAGCAGGCTTTGAAAACTGGCTACGAAGATTGGACTCATTTATTACCGTGTAATAAAGCTATAGCAATGCCTTGTTTATCAAAAAAAACACTTAACCCTTATACTCAATCTACAGCACAAAGCGTTGGTTGGACGTGGCGAATACCACTGCAAAACCGAGTAGGTAATGGCTATGTATATTCAAGTGAATTTATGAGCGATGATAAAGCACACGCTTTACTTTTTAATAAACTTGAGTCTGACCCTTTAGCCGATATTAATCAGTTGCAATGGGTTACAGGTATGCGAAAAAAGAGCTGGAATAAAAACTGTATTGCGATTGGCCTATCGGCAGGGTTTGTAGAGCCGCTAGAATCAACTGGTCTGCATTTAATTCAATCAGCGATAGCAAAACTGATGACATTATTTCCTAGTAAAGATTTTGCGCAGTGCGATATCGATTTATTTAATCAGCAAACTGAGACTGAATATCATCGCATACGTGATTTTATTATTTTACATTATAAACTTACAAATAGAGATGATAGTGAGTTTTGGCGCTATTGCAAAAACATAGACATGCCAGATTCGTTAAAACAAAAAATAGCGATGTTTAGTGAAAACGGACGTATTTTTAGACATGATAACGAGCTGTTTAACGAAACATCTTGGCTTGCGGTTATGCACGGACAAGGGATAAAGCCTAAAAGTTATCACCCATTAGTTGATAGGCTAAACCCAGATGAAATAAAGCGAAGACTTAAAAATATAGAGTCGGTGATAAGCCGTTCAGCTGATGTCATGCCAGATCATGAGGCGTATATTTTAAAAAACTACACGCCAAATGACACGTTTTAGTGGGGGGAACTTGCATTTTTGTTTTCCCAATATTCTTTTCTAAATTGAGTGGGTGTTATGCCCACTAGTTTTTTAAAAAATGTATTAAACGTTGCTTTGCTGTTAAACCCTGCCTTATCCATAATGTCTAACATAGTCACTGTTTTATTTTCTTCTAGAAGTAACAGTCGTTTACTTTCTTCAACTCTGTAATAATTTATAAACTCAAAAAAGTTTTTACCAAAGTGTCTATTAATTATAGATGACAGGTTTCTCGACCCCATACTTAACTGACTCGCTAAATTATCAAGTGTAAGTAAGTGGTTTAAATAAGGCTTGTTTTGTAGCAAATAGGTTTCAATTTTTTGTATTTTTTCGGGCTCAAAAACCTCAATTGATTTATCTTGTTCGGATATGAGGGTATCGTCAATACCTTGAAATATTTTTGAGTGACCAGCGCTAAAGAATATTAAACTTGTTATTAACAGCAGCACTGCGTAGTTAGAGGTAAGGCCTAATAGTTCGTGATCGACAATTATGCCTATGTCATAAGACATAATAATCCCAAGTGAGACAAATATTGCATTTAAATGCACAGCTAAAAAGCCAATAACCAGAACTTTTAACCACGTTAAGTCAACGCTTTCTAGCTCAGCAAATTCATTTTTAATATTATTTTGATATTTTTGCAGTTCTAGAAAACACAAAACACTAATAGAAAACCGAAAGCATTCTCTAAAAAAGTAAATACTGCGATCAATTAATGGTGTGGTTTCAATGTTATTTTGTTTAAGTGCGGCTAATTTAATACTGTTTTCTGCCATAAGCCAATCAACAGTGAAGTAAGTTGCATAAAAAACAAACGGTATAAACAATAACGTATCAAGCTTTTGAAGTTGATAGTTTTTATTTACTAGCGATTTAATGTAAAGCAAAAGTAACGGTACTTCTAACCAGAAGGCCAACCCAAAAGTGTAAAATAGGTTAGGTGATAAGTTTAACGCAAATGGCCTAAATGCTTCGCCAAAGTTTATGAGATTATCTAAGGGAATAGCTGCTTGAGTTAATAAAAAGCAAGCAAGTAGGCAGTTACTTAACTTATTCCCTTTTTTTAAGGTAATTAAAAATACGCTAAACGATAAGCATATAAACATGGTAAAAATCAAAGCGAGATCGTGAGTGTTAAAAAGTACTTCTTTCACAATTTAATACACCTTTATTAAAATTTTTGTTTGGTACGTTTGTATTCTTCGTGCTGCTGTATGTTAACTAATAATCTCTAACATTTGAAATTAGCTGGCGTTCAAATAGAGTAAATTACGTGCATTAATACGCTTAAAACATCTATTTGAACGACTTTACGCTGTATTTATTATAAAACTGCTTGCCACACTAACAAAGTATCAGGTTATTAAATTAATGAAATTAACTTATTCTTCATTTGTACTTAGCTCTTTTATAGGTCTTTGGTCTGTTAATGCAGTCGCTAAAAACGATATAACACTTTGGCCAACACTTGAACCAGCAATAAAAACAAATACGGAGTTGGAAACTCGCATTACTCACTTAATAAGTCAAATGTCACTAGAGCAAAAAGTGGGTCAAATGGTTCAAGCAGAGATAACCTGGGTGACACCACACGATGTTAAAAAATATCATTTGGGCTCAGTTTTGAATGGCGGTGGAACATTTTTACACAATAACCGTAATGCGAGCGTATCTGATTGGGTGTCTTTTATGGACGAGCTTTACTTAGCATCAATGGATACATCAGAAGGTGGTTTGGCTATTCCTGTTACGTATGGCATTGATGCAGTACACGGCAATAACAAATTTATTGGTGCTACTTTATATCCACATAACATTGGATTAGGGGCAACCCGTAATCCAGATTTAATTTATAAAATTGGAGAAGCAACAGCAAAAGAAGTCTTACTTGCAGGGATTGACTGGACATTTGCCCCAACACTTGCCGTTGCAAGGGATGATCGATGGGGGCGAACTTACGAAAGCTATTCTGAAGACCCTGAAATAGTTGCCAGCTATGCAAAAGAGATGATTGAAGGGCTTCAGGGAAAAGCAAATACAGCTAACTTTTTAGACGACGATCATATTTACTCTACCGCAAAGCATTGGGTTGGTGATGGCGGTACCTATCAAGGGATTGATCAGGGCGACAACCAAGAGACCGAAAGCGATTTAGTTAAAAATCATGCGGCGGCTTATTTGCCAGCTCTTAAAGCGGGTGTGCAAAGTATTATGGCTTCTCATAACATGTGGAATGGTTTGCGCCTTCACGGCAGCAAATATTTACTTAGCGATGTATTAAAAACTCGGCTTGGCTTTGATGGCTTTATAGTGGGTGATTGGAATTCGCACAGTAAAATACCTGGGTGTACTAACGATAGCTGTCCGCAGGCTGTAAATGCCGGGCTAGATATGTTTATGGTTGTAGAAGATTGGAAAGCGTTTATAGAAAATACGGTAGGGCAGGTTAAAGATGGAATTATTCCTATGGAACGAATTGACGATGCGGTTAGGCGTATTTTACGCGTAAAAATGCGTTCAGGGCTATTCTCTAAAGGGCTGCCGTCAAAGCGTAAATATGCTAATCAAAAACAATTGTTAGGTGCTCCTGAGCACAAAGCGATTGCAAGACAAGCCGTTAGAGAATCGTTAGTACTGTTAAAAAATAATAATAACCTTTTACCACTTAACCCAAATAGTAAAGTATTGGTGGCTGGTGACGGCGCTGAAAATATGAGTAAGCAAACTGGGGGGTGGACAATTAACTGGACAGGCGAAGGGAATGTGAAATCTGATTTTCCTGGAGGGACGTCAATATTCGATGGTATTAAGCAGCTAGTTAACAAAGCAGGTGGCAAGGCTGTGCTAAGTCCCGATGGTCGTTTTGATGAAAAGCCAGATGTTGCCATTGTTATTTTTGGTGAAAATCCGTATGCAGAGTGGATTGGCGATTTAAAATCGATTGCTTATCAGGCTCATTCTCACCGTGACGCTAAATTAATTGAGTCATTAAAATCACAAGGCATAAAAGTGGTTTCGGTTTTTTTATCGGGCAGGCCTTTGTGGGTAAACAGAGAAATAAATGCATCAGATTCCTTTGTGGCTGCGTGGCTACCTGGTAGTGAAGGTGTGGGTGTGGCTGATGTTTTGTTTAGAGATAATGAGGGTAATATTAATTTTGACTTTAAAGGTAAGCTTTCTTTCTCATGGCCTAAATATGCTTCGCAAGTTGTATTGAATCGTTACGATGAAAGCTATGTGCCACTTTTTGCTTATGGGTTTGGATTAACCTACAAAGACAATGTGATGCTTGATAAGTTAAGCATAGAAAATGACTTTATTTTTGAAACGCCTACCAATACGCCTTATCAAATTATGCAAGGGAGAGCGAAAGGAGATTGGAATTATCAATTGCAAACGCTTGGTGATACAAAAGACATCCACACGCCATCAGGAAATATTAAAGGCTTATCTATGATTGAGGCTGATAAAAACATTCAAGGTGATGCAAAAGAGTTTACTTGGAGTGGCGCTAATAACGCTTCAGTTTTAATAAGTTCATCATGGTATCGAGAAGATCTATCGCAATATTTGATCAATAAAAGCGCATTAACATTTGATGTGCGTGTAGAAACCTACCCAGAAAAAGCGATAAATGTTCAAATGGGCTGTGGTAAAAGCAAGTGTGGTTCGTTTGATATAGCGCCAACTCTTAAAGAATTTAAATTAAATGCATGGCAAAAAGTATCGATAGACCTATTGTGTTTTGCTAATAAAGGAGTTGAATTTGAACGCTCGAGTGCGCCGTTTGTTTTAACAAGCGAAGGAGCGGCTAAAATACGTATTGCTGATGTTAAATTTGAGCCACAAGCACAAAAGGTAGCCACTATTAAGTGCAGTGAATGATTACTAAGAGCACTGATTATAATTTTATAGTTAGTGCTCTTACTTCTTTTTGCTTAAATATAGTTTATACGTAAGGGCCATATGAAACATTTTATTTTATCATTACTGTTACTAAGTGTGCTTGCACTGACCTCTTGCTCGGTATTAGTAAAAAATAACCTTAGTAAATTAAGCCAGTTAACTTCAAACCAATCAATAGCAATTAACCAATTAGGTTATCTGAATCAAGGTGATAAATTTGCAACAATACCTAACGTTACGGCCAGCCGATTTGATTTAATTGATGCGAAAACAAATAAGGTAGTTTATACCGCTCAGTTGAGTGGCGTTAAAATTTGGGCGCTCTCTGGTAATGATACGTTCAAGCTTGCTAATTTTTCGGAATTTGTCACTTCGGGTCACTATTTTTTGCGTGTAAACGGCGTAGCAGATTCTCCATTGTTTTCAATTGGTGATAATGTTTATGATTCACTTAGCACTGCGGCTTTAAAGTATTATTATTTAAACCGTTCTGGTATTGATATTGAAGAAAAGTACGCGGGAATTTATGCCAGGCCAATGGGTCATAAAGATAACAATGTTGGTTACCATTCCTCTGCTGAGGCAAGTGATAATTATAAAGCTCAAAGAACGAAGGCAAACAAAGGGTGGTATGATGCAGGCGACTATGGCAAGTATGTTGTTAACTCAGGCATTAGTACCTATACACTACTTGCAGCGTTCGAACATTACCCTGATGTTTATAAAAAACAAAATTTAAACATACCTGAATCTGAAGATAGCGTTCCTGACATACTGAACGAAGCGCTATGGAATTTAGAATGGCTAATCTCTATGCAAAGCGATGATGGCGGTGTATACCACAAATTAACAACACGCGATTGGCCAGGTTATGAAATGCCACATGAGGATCAACGCTTGCGCTTAATGATAGGGAAATCAACTGCAGCAAGTTTGAACTTTGCAGCTACGCTTTCCATGGCCAGCCGAGTGATTGCACCTTACTACCCAAAAAAGAGTGAGCAATATTTAAAGGCAGCCATAAAAGCATGGCAATGGGCGCTTGAAAATCAAACGCAATATTATGAGCAACCAGGCGATGTTAAAAGTGGTGAGTATGGAGATAAGTACTTAAAGGATGAATTTGCTTGGGCCGCTGCAGAGTTATTCATAACAACTAAAGACAAAGGTTTTTATACTATTTATAAAGAGATAAATATTAATTACGTGACTCCTGCATGGAGAAATGTAGCGACTCTTTCTTTAAGTAGTTTGCTGTTTGAGGCGAAAGAGTTATTAACTGAATCAGAATATAGCGAACTTAAATTAAAGCAAAAGCACTTAGCTGATATGTATTTAGAGCAACATAAAAGCAGCCCATATAATGTTGCGATGGAAAAGTCTGATTTCGTATGGGGAAGCAACTCAGTTGCGCTAAACAAAGCGATGGTTTTGCTGCAAGCCGCGCAGGTAAATAAAAATAACGAATATAAAAATGCAGCTCATGGACTGATTGATTATGTATTAGGGCGTAATCCCACAGGTTATTCTTTTGTTACAGGATTTGGTACTAAAACGCCTTTGTATCCACACCATCGTATTTCACATCGTGATGGGGTTGTTGCCCCTATTCCAGGAATGCTTGTAGGTGGTCCTCATTCAGGGCTGCAAGATAACTGTAACTACTCATCTAATGAGCCGGCAAAATCATATATTGACGATTGGTGTAGTTTTTCAACAAACGAGGTTGCAATTAATTGGAATGCGCCACTTGTCTATGTAATTGCTGCGTTTGTAAGCAGGTAGTATTTTATATTTGGGTTTTTATTAATTGAAGTGGTACGACTGAGTGGATTCGAACCACCGACCCCTACCATGTCAAGGTAGTGCTCTAACCAACTGAGCTACAGTCGTACAATTTTTTTAGGATTCTTAAATGTTGGTAACACTGAGTGGACTCGAGTTACTGGCTCTTGTGCCGGGTGGCCAAGAGTAGGTAGTGCTCTTTCCTTCAATTATACGTTTCATCAATGTTGGTACGACTGAGTGGATTTGAGTTACTGACCCTTGGACCGGGTGGTCAAGAGTAGGTAGTGCTCTTTCCTTCAATTGTATTTTTCATTAATGTTGGTACGACTGAGTGGATTCGAACCACCGACCCCTACCATGTCAAGGTAGTGCTCTAACCAACTGAGCTACAGTCGTATTTTACATTTAATAAGCTTATGAAAATAATCACCAGCGGTCGCTAATATATAGCGTGGGGGAGGTCGAATCAAGCACGTTTCGTATTTTTAAGTTTATTTGCCGTTTTTTTATTCATATTGGGCTGATTTCACACGTTTTATAAAATTCTTGCCACCAAATAACATGCTGTTTGGCTGAGCTTTTTAACTGATTTAATAAATTTGTTTTAGAGTGGGGTGCAAGTAACTCATTAATAGCATCTGTTGTTACTGGCTCCTTATACCAAACCTGGTTTAATAAAGGCTGAAGTACTTCAAGAAAACCAATAAGTTGTGCCTGATATGGCTGTATTTGCGACAAATAATATTTTTGAAAAATATTATTCATAATTTTCGCTTTATTTTTGTTTTTATTTTTAGGGCAAAGAGTATTTAGATCTATATTTTCAACTAAATTAGTGGCAGATTGATTTAGTCGAATTTGTTGCCTTACAGATTTGATTAAGGACTGATTAAACCTGTATTTGTTAAGCGTTTCGAGTGCTTGATATATTGCATCTGCGTTTATTTCGTCAAATTGAGACTGTGCTAATTGAGCTTTAATAGCAGTCAGTTTTTGCATAGCCTCTATTGTATCGCTAAAGCCTGCGGGTTCTTTACTTAACTCGGAAGCGGTTAGCGACCATATGCGGTTTAGCTCTGGTTCCTCTATCAGAGCTGCATTAAAGTAATGTAGTAAATTAGCTTGCTTTTGATTTTTTGCTTCACGAATTTTTTTATACGTTGCTGAGGATTTTTCGAGCGAGGCTAAGCAGCTGTTGGCGTGTTGTATAAAGTCTATTTGATATTTTAAACGCCCTGCAGCGGTTGCTGTTTTACCTAGTTGATTATTGTGCTCACTTATCACCACATTTAGGTTACAACTGCTTATCCCTGCAAGCTCAACTATACCCAGTGTTATTTTATTGTTTTTGAGTTCGGACAGAGGATTTAATTTCATTGACTTAAGCACTGGCAGGTCTTCAGATTTTTTATCGGTTATATTTTCAAGGCGTTCTATGTAAGTGTTATTTATATTACTAGGAGCTTCTGTACAAGCGCTCAGCACAGTGGTGGCTAGTATCAGTAATATGCATACTGATACTAACTGCTTTGTATAATGTAAATTAAGTGTGTTAGCTAATAAATGGTTCATGTTTAAAGCGCTTACTAACGGTTAGCATTAAGAGTATGGCTGCGACGGTGAGCCCGACAATTATACCAATCCAAAACCCGTGCGGCCCCATGGCTGGTACTATGATGTCTGTTCTTGCCAATACGTAGCCTAAGCTAAAGCCGATTAACCAATACGAAATAAACGTGATGTAAGAAATAGGGGCCGTGTGTTTTAACCCTCTTAAAATGCCATTTGCTGCAACTTGCAGGGCATCGGGCAATTGGTAAATACAGGCTAAAACCATAATTGAAGTGGCAAGGGCAATAACAGCAGGGCTGTCTGTGTATAGCTCACTGATTACATCACGGCCTATAAACGTTATAAACGCCAAAAACAGAGCGATTAATACAGCCAGTAGATAACTTGTCGATACAGCTATTTTTAACTGTTCATACTTGTTTTGGCCGTACAAGTTACCAATCCGAATACTAATGGCAATAGAAAGGCTCAGCGGCATCATAAACAGTAACGCGGTAACACTCGCTGCAATTTGATGCCCTGAAACAGCAACCGCGCCTAAATGAGCAATAAATAGTGGAATACACGCAAAGAGTGTGACTTCAAAAAAAGTAGCCAAAGAAATAGGAATACCTAATTTTGTAATAGTGGCGATAGTCGTTATATTTGGTTTTTCAAACGGTGTGAGCAGCCCTTTGGCATCTATTTTTTTACTCATTTGGCAATAAGTGACCTGTGCGAATGCCATTACCGTTAAAACAATGGCGGTTGCTATACCGCAGCCAGCCCCCCCATAGACAGGAAGGCCAAATAAACCATTTATAAAAATGTAGTTAGCAGGAATATTAACGGCTAATCCGAGTAAGCTAATATAAAAGGCCGGTTTTGTCATACCCATGCCTTCGGTCATATTTCTGTAGGTGGTAAAGAATAAAAATCCAAATACCCCCCATTTAACAAAATGAATATAGTCGTAGGCTAAGTTAGCAATAGCTGGGCTTGTATCTAGCTGTAATATAATAATGTTGGCCAAGTAGGCAATACTAAAGCCTGCAATGCACAGTAAAACAGTTAGGTATAAGGCTTGTTGAAAATAGTGGCTTATGCCTTTTTTGTCATTCGCGCCGGCAAACTGCGCAATAATGCCAGTAAGTGCTAATAAAATACCTTGCAGCGCTAAAAGTAGCGGGTTCCAAATACCTGTCGCAATAGACAGCGCGGCCAGATCGGTAGGGCTGACTTGACCCGCCATTATAGTGTCGACGACCGACATCAATATAAGGGTAACTTGTGCTAAAAAAACAGGTAACGCGAGAGAAAGTAAACGCTTCGCTTCCCAATTACAAAAGGTCATAAAAACAGTTATTTAATGAGTAAGACTGTAATTGTAATCTATTGTCTTTGAAATAAAAATCTCAGGAGTGAATGATTTTATAATTCGATACGTTAAACTATTACTTTGTCATAATTTAACGAGATTTTATGTTTACAGGTATAGTGCAAACTCAGGCTACTGTGGTGTCTAAAACCCATAATGAAGGAGTGCTACGTTTAGTAGTGTCGGTGAGCGATGATTACGTTAAGCACTTAGATTTAGGAGCCAGTATTGCTATTAATGGGTGTTGTTTAACGGTTGTAAAAGTTGAGCTAAGTAATCAAGATGTGGTGGCGCAAGTTCACTTTGATGTGATTGACGAAACACTTAAATTAACTAACCTAGGGCTTCTTGAACTAGGTAGTTTAGTGAATTACGAGCGCTCTGTTACTTTTGGCACTGAGCTGGGTGGGCATATTGTATCGGGACATATTCACTGTGCGGCTAAAATAAATCAAATAATTAATACCCAAAGTAACTGCAAAATTCAGATAAGCTTACCTGTAAAGTGGCAAAAATATGTACTGTATAAAGGCTTTGTCGCCATTAATGGTGCCAGCTTAACAGTAGGCGAGATTGACGAGCAGGGCTTTTGGTTGCACCTAATCCCAGAAACACTGGCCATTACAAATTTAGGTAAAGCGCAAGTGGGTGATGAGCTAAATATAGAGGTGGATCAGCAAACTTACACTATTGTTAACACTGTAGAAAACTACCTGCGTCATCAGGGTTAAAAAATTTGTTCGTCGTCACTGTCTACGTGTAGCTCTAATTTATTATTTGCATAATCTATATGCATATTTAAATGAATTGGGTTACAACAGGCAGTGCAGTCTTCAATGTAGTCCTGATCGCCCATGCTTGCATCTAAGTCTAAATGAATGTGGTGTCCGCAAAACGGGCAGCTGATACGTTGTGATAAAAAGTCTTTCATAATCACTCCAAATACAAATAACTTAAGCAGAGCTTGGAATGTTTTTATTCTAAGCACGGCTTAATGACGTAAAACTCAACTCCTTAGATCCCTTTAAATATAGTCTGTTTGGCGTGTTATGACAGTTTATTTACATTTATTGTATAAGCTTATTTATATGTTGTTTAGCTTCAGTAAGATAGTGGCCAGCATATATGTTTGCATGGTTTAAAATAGGATATAGCTGGTAAATGAGTTTACGTTTTTGGTAGCTTGGCAAAAGTGGGTATTGCGTATTGTAGGCAACATAAAATTCGTCGGGTAGTGGGGCAAATAGCTCGCTCATGGCGATATCCACTTCCCGATCACCATAATAACAAGCTGGGTTAAACACCGTTGGCTGCTCTTTTAAAAACCCTAAGTTACCTCGCCAAAAATCACCATGTAACAAAGATGGGCTCACAATATGACTATGCAGTTGCGCTTTAACTTCATGAATTATGTGTTCAGGATCAGCAAATTGAATGCCTTTTTCAGCTAATAGTTGTAATTGCCAGCCAATGCGTTCTTCGGCGTAAAATACGTCCCATTTTTTATGCCAACGATTAGGTTGAACGGTTGTGGCTAAGTGATTATCTATATCAAAACCAAACATTGCTTGATCATGCTTTTGATGCATTTGAGCAAGTTGGCTGCCCATTTTTTGCCATTGATTATGGGGTTGCTTATCAAGAACTAACCACGAAAGTACAATAAATGAGTACTCAATGTTAGCACCTGTTGTAATGCAGTGAGGCACTGTAAAAAAGCTATTATTAGCGAGCAACTCTAAGCCTCTTGATTCACTCTCTAGCCGCTCAAACTCACTTTTTAATGCAATTTTAACAAAGTAGCTTTGCGTGCCATTGCCTATATGAAAATATTTATCGGATGTAGTGCTTTGCAGTTGTCGCTTTTGTGTGTGTTTAAAGTCAGTATTTGTAGCTTGGCTAATGTGCTCGTTAATTACTTTCCACATAATAGTTGCTCGTATTTTATACAGACACTTAAACTATGGCAAAAAGGGATTAATTTAACAAACTAAACGTTGTAAAATTAGTGAATGTGTCGCACAAAGTGACGCTAACTGTAATGGAGTAAAAATGAACAAAAGTTTTATAACCAATTTACTAGCAAGTATTTGTGTAGCTGCAGGATTGATGTTTGATCAGCCAGTAGTTTTGTCGGTGGGGTTATTTGCACTTTCTGGCGCAGTGACCAATTTATTGGCTATTCATATGCTATTTGAAAAGGTGCCGTTTTTATATGGGTCTGGCGTTATTGCGCTCAAGTTTGAGAGCTTTAAAGTTGCTATACGGAACCTGATACTTACAGAGTTTTTCTCCGAGCAAAAAATTAATAATTTACTTAATAAGGCGCAGCCTAATATCGACTTTGAACCGATAATTAGCCATGTTGATTTAAACCCCGCGTTCGATAATTTACTCGAGGTTATAGAGCAATCGCAATTTGGCAGCATGCTGGGTATGTTTGGAGGCACCGCTGCAATAGAGCCAATGCGTGAAAAGTTTATAGAAAAAATGCAACTTTCGTTGGTACAAATTTCTCAAACAGAGGACTTTAAAGCGTTAGTAACGCAAACGCTTTCACAAGGTAATAGTGCTCAAGGCTTGCACAGTACAGTACTTAAACTTGTTGATGAACGCCTTGATGAATTAACGCCTAAAATGGTGAAAGAAATCATTCAAACAATGATACGCGAGCACTTAGGTTGGTTAGTTGTTTGGGGTGGAGTATTTGGCGGTTTATTTGGTTTAATTGCGGGTGTTCTTTAAGCAATAAAGTTAAAAATAAAACTAAGCAGGTTATAGTTATGCCTGCTTAGCTATAACGTTTAAACATGTTATTGCGGAGACGAAATAACAACGACTTCAGGTGACGACACCTTTGCTAAATCTTTAATTGAAGTACGTGTATTGCTTTCAATATTTAAATAGTTAGCACTTTTATCTAAATTATAACGCGCTACAAAATCACCCATTGGCAGGTTGTTGCATGTTAGTTTATTGCTAATGATACTTTTTTTAACGTTCAGCGATTGCTGCGCTTTGCGAAGTACATACGCTTTGTTAGACGCTACAGCCATACAAATTTGCGTACCTGGCGTTGAGTCGGCTGCTACAAATTGTGCAGCTGATACAGGTGCTGCTAACGCTGCACTGCCAATAACAAGTGTTGTACATAATGCCTTTTTAACTGTGTTCATTTTACTTTCCTCATTGTTTGCGGTTGCAAGCTAATTATTAACTAACTAATTAAAAAAGCTGTTAATCAAACGCAACAAGCTGTAAGCAAGTATGTGTAATGTACATACTTATATTTAGGCTCATGAAAACACATGTTTTTAAGTGTGTTTTTTGACACACTTTATAAAAATTATTTTATTGATACTGACATATTCTTTAAGGCTGGTATTATCGCCTCATAAATAAACGTGAAGATTTTTAGGATAAACAGTGAGTAAAGCGTTAGCCAGTTATTACCAGCAAGCCTATGCATGCGAACAACAACATTTTAACCAGTGTTTTTATTGTGGCTGCGAAGCAACTGAGCGAGATCATTGTCCACCTCTTCACATGTTGCAAAGTATTATTGACTTAGGCGAGGATGCCGACTTTATTTCAATTCCTGCTTGTTATGAGTGCTATGCGTTGTTACATAACGAACGACTTATGTCTATTGATGAGCGCTTTACAAAAATTAAAAAAAAGTTGTCTAATAAATACGCTAAAGCACTGCGTGTTTACAATATGTGGGAAGAAAACGAATTAAGTGACATGAGTGATGAATTTGCCCACAGTATTCAGGCCGGAATGAAATTAGGAAAAGAAGCCGCTGAGCGATTAGCGTTTACAGGTTTTAGTTACGCCACTGAAGAGGCACGTGTCACAGTACGCGAAAAAACCAAAGAGTTTGATGTAGAAGGAAAGGTGTTTTCAGATTTTAAAGACGCACTGAATTACTGCATTACTGTTTTAAACGTGCAAAAAAGTGACTTTTATAAAATTTTAGTTGAAGACTACAACGGCGATTTTAACAAAGCCCTTAGTCAGTACCGTCACCGCCACGACAAAGTAACCGCGGCTAAAGATGGAAATACCCTTATAAAAGATTTTTCTAAATTGCATAAGCAAAATTCAGATTTTGTAACCCGCACGGTTAAGCACTTTATCAGCAAAGATCCGTCACTCACCACGCAGGGCGCGCTAGAAAAGCTCTATAACAATTATATAAAAAAATAATCACGTAAATTCATCTTAATTTACCGCGTTTTCACCTGTTTTTTTAGCTTTATGCCCAAGCATTCGCTAAAGTATTAAAAAAACAGGAGAACCCAAAAACATGAATAAATTTGCTCCCTCTTTATTAGCCGTTGGCCTAGCCGCTGCACTTGTAGGCTGCCAAGAAAATGGCCCGCAAGATGATAAGATTACAATCAATAAAAATCCTTACCCAAGCACTTACACGCCAATTTCAACATCAAGTACACTCATTACAAACGCGACTGTTCTGACCGGGACTGGCGAACGTTTAGATGACGCTGATGTATTATTAGTTGATGGTAAAGTGCAACAAGTGGGTAAAGACTTAGCTGTAAAAGCAGACTCAACGATTGACGCAAAAGGTAAATGGGTAACACCAGGTATTATTGATGTACATTCTCATTTAGGTGCGTATCCAAATCCATCAGTAGAATCACACCAAGATGGTAACGAAATGACCAGCCCAAATACAGCTGAAGTGTGGGTAGAGCATTCTGTTTGGCCACAAGACCCAGGATTTAACCGTGCACGTGAAGGCGGTATTACGTCACTTCAAATTTTACCGGGCTCTGCTAATTTATTTGGCGGACGTGGTGTAACACTTAAAAACGTGCCTGCGCATACAATGCAAGGAATGAAATTTCCTGATGCACCGTATGGACTAAAAATGGCATGTGGTGAAAACCCAAAACGCGTATACGGCCGTCAAGGTGTATTGCCTTCAACACGTATGGGTAATATGGCTGGTTACCGTTCGGCTTGGATTGGTGCTCAAGAATATAAGCGAGCCTGGGATAAGTACGATGCAGAATATGCCGCAGGTAAAAATCCAGAAGTACCTAATCGCGATATAAAGTACGATACATTACGTGGCGTACTTGAAGGCGAAGTGATGATACACAATCACTGCTACAAAGCTGAAGAAATGGCAATGATGATTGACCTTTCAAAAGAATTTAACTACCACGCAGGTACTTTTCATCACGGTATTGAAGCATACAAAATTGCCGATTTATTAGCTGATAATGGCTCGTGTGCTGCATTGTGGCCAGACTGGTGGGGCTTTAAAATGGAAGCTTACGACATGGTTCAAGAAAACGTTGCCATTGTGGATGCGGTTAAAAACTCGTGTGCCGTTGTTCACTCAGATTCAGACACAACCATTCAACGCTTAAATCAAGAAGCGGCTAAAGTGATGTATCGTGCAAATGAAAATGGTTTTGATATTTCAGAAGAACATGCAATTAAGTGGATCACCACTAACGCAGCAAAATCATTAGGTATTGACGATAAAACAGGCTCGCTTGAAGCAGGTAAACAAGGCGATGTGGTTATTTGGAACCAAAGCCCGTTTAGCGTTTACGCAAAAGCTGAGCAAGTGTTTGTTGATGGTGCAAAGGTTTACGATAGAAACGATAGCACTTATCAAGCAACCAGTGATTTCATGTTAGGTCAAAAATAAGGAGCACCCAGAATGAAAAATTTATCACGTTCGTTTTCGCTATCTCTGGTTGCTGCCGGATTATTCGCCTCTGGTGCTGTAAATGCTCAGTCACTGGCAATTATTAATGCAACTATTCATACATCAACAGAGCAAGGCGTATTAGAAGGCGCAAGCATTGTTATGGACAACGGTAAAATTACTGCTATTAACCCAGCACAAGTAAACGCCGATGAAATTATTGATGCGAATGGCAAAATTGTTACCCCTGGATTCATTGCAAGCAACAACCAACTAGGCTTAGTTGAAGTAGGTGCGGTTGCAGGCTCTCGCGATGCGGGTGACGACAAAGCCGGTATAGATTTTGATGTAAGCCTTGCTTACAACGCACATTCAAGCTTAATACCTTATGCACGCAAAGGTGGCGTTACACGAGATGTAATTACCCCTTATGGCGGTGATAGTATTTTTGCTGGTTTGGCAAGTGTGGTTGATTTGAGTGGTAGCCTTGAAAGTAACATTCAAAAACAAGCAGCGTTAGTTGTACATTTAGGTGAGCGCAGAAAAGGCTCGCGAGCTTTTACACTGCAAACATTAATTAACAAGCTCGATGCGCATCAGACTAAATTGAGCAAAAAAGATAAAAAAGACGACGATAAACCAAGTACTGAAGATAAAGTAATGGCTAAAGTACTTTCTGGCGATATGCCATTGGTAATAAGCGTATCGCGTGCTGCAGATATTGTTGAGCTTATTAAAGTAAAAGAACAATTTGGTGTTAACTTAGTACTCAGTGGAGCACAAGATGCCGTTGTTGTTAAAGAGCAAATTGCTAAAGCGAATATTCCCGTAATTATTAGCGCTATGGATAATTTGCCGGGTAGTTTTGATTCATTACATGCTAATTTAAACAATGCCGGTTTACTTGAAAAAGCCGGTGTTAAGGTAATTTTAACGGTTGGCGGAGACGCAAGCCACAACATTTATCAGCTTCGCTTTGACGCAGGTAATGCTGTATCTTATGGCATGAGCCAGCAAGGTGCACTGAAAGCTGTTACATCAAATGTTGCTGATGTATTTGGTATTAATGCGGGCAGTATTGAAGTAGGTAAAGCTGCAGATGTAGTAATGTGGACTAATGATCCGTTTGAAATAAGCAGTAATGTAAGCCGTATGTTTATTAATGGAACTGAGGTGTCTACACAGTCTCGTCAAGATAAACTACGTGACCGCTATACCACTGATTCAAATATGCCAAGAGCTTACACTAAGTAATGAGTGACCGTTAATTTAAATAGGCCGCATTGAGCGGCCTTTTTTATAAACGTAAAAAAACCGCTTACTTTTAAAAGTAAGCGGTTTTATTTTTACTTTTTATTACACTAATTTAGCAAGGATATCGTTAAATGTAGTGCTTGGACGCATTGCTTCAAAAGCAGCTGCGTCGTTAGGCTGGAAGTAACCACCTAGTTCAACTGCAGGGCCTTGAGCATCGTTTAATTCGCTTACGATGGTATCTTTATTTGATTCTAAATCGCTCGCAATTTGCGTGAACTGCGCTTTAAGTTCGCTATCGTCATTTTGCTTAGCAAGCTCTTGAGCCCAAAATAAAGATAAGAAGAAATGAGAACCACGGTTATCAATTTCTTTAACTTTACGTGAAGGCGATTTGTTTTCAGCAAGGAAAGTACCCGTCGCTTTATCAAGCGTATCAGCAAGCACTTGTGCCTTGTTATTACCTGTAGTTACACTTAAATGTTCTAGTGAAGCTGCAAGTGCTAAAAACTCACCTAAAGAATCCCAGCGTAAGTGGTTTTCTTTTTCAAACTGCTGAACGTGCTTAGGTGCAGAACCACCCGCGCCAGTTTCAAATAAGCCACCACCGTTCATAAGTGGAACAATTGAAAGCATTTTAGCGCTTGTACCCAGCTCTAAAATTGGGAATAAATCTGTTAGGTAATCACGTAATACGTTACCTGTTACAGAAATAGTGTCTTTACCTTCTTTAATGCGAGCTAAAGAGAATAAAGTGGCTTCAAGCGGTGCTAAAATTTGAATATCTAGGCCAGCTGTATCGTGATCTGGTAGGTATTTATTTACTTTTTTGATTAGCTGAGCATCGTGTGCACGGTTTTCGTCTAACCAGAAAATAGCAGGAACGCCTGTGGCACGTGCACGGTTAACAGCAAGTTTAACCCAATCTTGGATTGGTGCATCTTTAACTTGACACATACGCCAGATATCACCTTGCTCAACACTGTGCTCAAGTAATGTAACACCCGCGGTATCAACTACACGAATAGTACCGGCAGCTTTAGCTTCAAACGTTTTGTCGTGCGAACCGTATTCTTCTGCTTTTTGAGCCATAAGGCCAACGTTTGGAACGCTACCCATTGTCGTTGGATCGAATGCACCGTGCTCTTTACAAAAATCAATAGTTGCTTGATAAACACCAGAGTAACAACGATCAGGAATTACAAAACTTGTGTCTTGTAGTTTTCCGTCGTTATTCCACATTTGACCACTTGAGCGAATTGCAGCAGGCATAGACGCATCAATAATTACATCACTTGGCACGTGTAAGTTTGTAATTCCACGGTCTGAATCAACCATAGCAATAGCAGGGCGGTCAGCGTAAACAGCTTGAATATCTGCTTCAATTTCTTCGCGCTTAGCGTCATCTAATGTTTGAATCTTAGAGTATACGTCCCCTAAACCGTTGTTTACATCAACGCCAAGCTCTTCAAATAGCTCACCGTGTTTTGCAAATACATCTTTATAGAAAACTTTAACTGCGTGACCAAAAATAATTGGATCAGATACTTTCATCATTGTCGCTTTCATATGAAGCGAAAATAAAACACCTTTTTCTTTTGCAGCATCAATTTCAGCAGCTAAAAAAGCTTGTAGCTTAGCCGCACTAATGCGCGAAGCGTCAATTACTTCACCAGCAAGTAGCGGTGTGCTTTGCTTAAGTACAGTTACGTCACCGTTAGCAGCAACATGTTCGATACGAACGTCTGTTGGTGTTTCGATAGTTGTTGATTGTTCTGAACCAAAGAAATCGCCTTCGCTCATGCTCGCTACGTAAGATTCTGAATCTTTGCTCCAAGCGCCCATTGAATGAGGGTTATTACGAGCATATTCTTTTACAGAACCTGGCGCACGACGGTCAGAGTTACCTTCACGTAATACTGGGTTTACCGCACTCCCTTTAATTTTGTCGTATGCAGCTTGAATTGCTTTTTCTTCATCGTTTTTAGGTTCAACAGGGTAATCTGGAAGTGCATAGCCTTTTGCTTGAAGTTCCTTAATAACAGCGCGTAACTGCGGAACTGAAGCACTAATGTTTGGGAGCTTGATGATATTTGCTTCAGGCGTTTTTGCAAGTTCACCTAGTTCAGCAAGTGCATCACCAATGCGTTGTTCTTGCGTTAAATAATCAGGGAAGCTAGCAATTACACGACCTGCTAATGAGATATCGCGAGTTTCAACTTCAACACCTGCTGCATTTGTATATGCTTGGATGATCGGTAGCAACGAGTAAGTTGCTAGTGCCGGAGCTTCGTCCGTTTTTGTATAGATAATTTTTGATGTCATCATCATTCCTAGATAGTCGGCCAATAGGCCTTATTCAACAATGCAAAGAAATCATTAACGCTGAGTTAGCAAATATTATAGTGTTTTAATAAGTACGCTCAGATAATGAATAGTTTGTTAGGTGTTGGTACTCGTGTAGCTTTGTAATTAAAGCAGAATAGTCACACCTGACGAACTGTGGTCATATTTATAGCTAAAAAAACAATAAAAATAAATTAGCCTTTAGACTAGTACATTTTATAAGGGCGGCAAGTTGAGTTTTTTGCAGCATTTTACGTATATTTTTAGCACTAAGAGTGTAACAAGCTTGAATACAAAGGGCTAGAGTTTGAACATGCTTAGAGGCAGTTAAACAGCCAACTGTTAGAATATTGGGGTATATAAAATAAAAACAAGGATAAGGGTTGAAAATACAGAAAAAGAAGCAATTTATAATAATGAAGGGGTAGAAAAGTAGCTTAAGGAATTAAGCGAGGAGCCTAGAAGGTCGCTCGCTTTAGTCGAATAAAACAGTAATCACTCTAAAATGTCGCCATCTAAGGCAATATTTTTAGCGTGTAGGCCTTTAGGGCCTTGTTCTAGTTCGAATGTTACATCTTGACCAGCTTTAAGCGTTTTATAACCGTCCATTACAATTGTAGAGTAATGGGCGAAAATATCATTCTCGCAGCCGTCTTCAACGATGAAACCAAAACCTTTAGCATTGTTAAACCATTTAACTTTACCACAAGCCATACTTCTACATCCTTCAATAAGTTGACTAATTTAGTTATTCTAAACCATATTATTTGCTAGACTGATTAAGGATTAATCAATCTATGTTTGACTGTAGTTTATTTAATCAATCAGTCAAGCTTTTTGGGCTATTTTTTAACATTTTATTTATTTTTTATTCAAGTTTGCTTGAGTTCCTAAGACAAGACTATATTTAATTATGAGTGGTATGAAAGATTCAGGTGTTATCGACACAGTTCGCGACAGCGAAAAGCAAAAGCTACAGCCGCCGCGAAAATACAAAGTTGTTTTAAATAATGACGATTACACGCCGATGGACTTTGTAATAGAAGTTTTAACGACGTTTTTTAATATGGATAGCGATAGAGCAACCGACGTGATGCTTCAAGTTCACGAAAAAGGTAAAGGTATCTGCGGCGTTTACAGCGCTGATGTAGCCTACACCAAAGTTGAACAAGTTAACCGCTACTCGCGTGATAACGAGCATCCGCTGCTTTGTAGTTGTGAGCAGGAATAAATACCAACGAGGGTGATCACACACCTGTTTGTTGTGGTATACATTATTATCTCAGTAAGGGGTTGCCAATGCTAAACAAAGACTTAGAACTAACCTTAAATGCCGCGTTTCGTGAAGCGCGTACTCGCCGTCATGAGTTTATGACCGTCGAGCACCTTTTGCTTGCGCTATTAGATAACCCTTCTGCCTCAGAAGCGCTAAATGCGTGTGGTGTAAATATTTCAGGCTTAAAATATGAATTGCTTGAGTTTATTGACGAAACAACACCGGTTATTCCCGATTTAGAAGAAGAGCGTGAAACGCAGCCTACACTTGGTTTTCAACGTGTTTTACAACGTGCAGTGTTTCATGTTCAATCATCAGGTAAAAACGAAGTAACCGGCGTAAATGTGTTGGTTGCTATTTTTTCTGAGCAAGAAAGCCAAGCTGTTTACCTACTCAAGAAAAACGATGTTTCGCGTTTGGATATTGTTAACTTTATTTCCCATGGTATTTCAAAAACTGATGACGATTTAGGTGATGACACTGACGACATCAATGAAGAAGTGCAAGAAGTTCAAAACGAAGAGGCTAGCAAGCTAGACAGTTTCACTACTAACTTAAATGCGCAAGCGCGCGAGGGTAACATTGACCCATTAATCGGTCGTGACAGTGAAGTAGAGCGTGCCGTACAAGTATTGTGTCGTCGCAAAAAGAACAACCCATTACTTGTTGGTGAAGCGGGTGTAGGTAAAACAGCGATTGCTGAAGGCTTAGCTTACCGTATTGTAAACGAGCAAGTTCCTGAAGTAATTGCAGATGCCGTTGTCTACTCTTTGGATATGGGTGCGCTGCTTGCCGGGACTAAGTATCGCGGTGATTTTGAAAAGCGTTTCAAAAGCTTACTAAAAGAGTTACAAGCAAAACCAGGCTCAATTTTATTTATAGATGAAATACACACCATCATTGGGGCTGGGGCTGCATCAGGCGGGGTTATGGATGCGTCTAACTTGCTCAAGCCATTGCTTTCAAGCGGTAAGCTTCGTTGTATGGGGTCAACGACCTACAACGAATACAAAAACATATTTGAGAAAGACCGTGCATTAGTTCGTCGTTTTCAAAAAATAGATGTTTTAGAGCCAAGTGTTGCCGACACCACTAAAATTCTGAATGGCCTGAAAGATCGCTATGAAGAACATCATGGTATTCGTTACACGCAAAAAGCGCTAAAAGCCGCTGCTGAGCTAAGCGCTAAATACATTAACGAACGTCATTTGCCTGACAAAGCTATTGACGTGATTGATGAAGCAGGCGCTAACCAGCGTTTACAGCCTAGCTCAAAACGCAAAAAAACCATTGGTGTATCAGATATTGAAATGATCATATCTAAAATGGCGCGTATTCCACCGCAGAATGTATCGTCTTCGGATAAAGAAACACTTAAAAACATCGACCGTAATCTTAAAATGTTGGTGTTTGGGCAAGATCAATCAATTGATGCACTCACATCGGCAATTCGTTTATCGCGCTCAGGGCTAACCAGTGAAGAAAAACCAGTGGGGTCGTTCTTATTTGCAGGACCTACCGGTGTTGGTAAAACAGAGGTCACTAAGCAACTTGCTAAGTGCATGGGTGTTGAGTTTATTCGTTTTGATATGTCGGAATACGTTGAGCGTCATGCAATTAGCCGTTTAATTGGTGCGCCACCAGGCTATGTTGGTTTTGAGCAGGGTGGTTTATTAACTGAGGCTGTTATTAAAAACCCTCATGCGGTTGTTTTACTCGATGAGATAGAAAAAGCACATCCAGATATTTACAACATTTTATTGCAGGTAATGGATCACGGTACATTGACCGACAACAACGGCCGTAAGGCCGATTTTAGAAACGTTGTGTTAGTCATGACCACCAATGCCGGTGTACAAGAAACAACTCGCAAGTCAATTGGCTTCAGCGAGCAGGATCACACACACGATGCAATGGGTGAAATAAATAAAACATTTTCGCCAGAGTTTAGAAACCGCTTAGATAACATTATTTGGTTTAATCACCTTGAACGTGAAGTTATTCTTTTGGTGGTTGATAAATTTATTGTTGAACTGCAGGCACAGCTTGATAAGAAATCAGTTAATTTTGAATTGACCTCTAAGGCACGTGAATGGTTAGCTGAAAAAGGCTACGACAAAGCGATGGGGGCACGTCCAATGGCACGTGTTATTCAAGAAGAGCTTAAAAAGCCACTCGCCAACGAAATATTGTTTGGTAAGTTGTCTGATGGCGGTACAGTTAAGGTATCGGTTAAAGACAAGAAAATCCGTTTTGATTACGAGAGTAATTTAACGCCGGCTTAAATATGTTTAAAAATGCTAAATGGCCCGCTTGAAATAGTGGGCCATTTTTATTTTAGACAACAAAAAACCCAGCCTAGGCTGGGTTTTTTGTTTATTAAATGTAATTGCTAGTCAAAGTCCATCAATTACATTTAATAAACGCTTTAAGCTAGTTATACACTAGCCAAAAACTAAATCTCGTTTACGCACTTACTTAGCGAGCACGGAATACGATACGACCTTTCGATAAATCGTAAGGAGTCATTTCTACCGTTACTTTATCGCCGGTTAAAATACGGATATAGTTTTTGCGCATTTTACCTGAAATATGAGCCACAACTACGTGACCATTTTCTAGCTCAACTCGGAACATTGTATTTGGTAAAGTATCAAGGACAGTCCCTTGCATTTCGATTACGTCTTCTTTCGCCATGTTTAGCGTAACACCTCTTTAATAGTTAAACGCTGCAGATTTTGCCCAAAATACACCAATAAGTAAAGGCGCAGGGGCTATATTTGCAAATTAAATAGCCACCCACTCATCATTAAGCTGTTTTTGTGCCGGTAAAAACTGCGTTTTGTACTTCATTTTGTCGCACTCATCAATTTGGTAGCCTAAATACACAAATTGTTTATTTTGTGCTTTGGCAAATTTTATTTGTTCTAATATCATAATTGAGCCCAAGCTGTAATGCTCAAAGTCAGGATCAAAAAAGGTATAAATAGCAGAAATAGCGTTGTCCATACAATCAGTTACGGCAACACCGACTAAAGTGTCTTGATGCCAAAGTTCAATAAACGTGATATCAAGCCAACTACACAATAAAAAGCTCTGAAATTGTTCAGGTTGAGGCGGATACATACTACCATCTTGGTGACGCAGGGTAATGTATTTACTGTATAACGGATAATAGTCTGCACGCTCACTACTAGAATAAGTAACAGTAAAGTGGGTTTTTGCTTTGTTTAGTTTACGTTTTTGTGATTTTGACGGGATAAATTCTTGAGCTAAAACACGTACAGAGTTGCAGGCACTGCAAACAGGGCAATGAGGGCGATAAATTTGGTTGCCACTGCGTCTAAAGCCCAAAGCTAATAATGACTCAAACTTGCTTGCACTGTAATAAGTAGGATCGAGTATTACTAATAGCTGCTCACGCCTATTTGGCAAATAACTACACGCAAATTCTTGGCTTAAACCCACCCGGGCTGTCAGGTTTTCATTCATAGATTGCATCCAGTTTTTGTGGCTTCCACATTGTAGGATTAACTTTATAGGTAAGTGCAGTGTTAAGTTTAGCTAAAAAATCAGAACGAGATATCACTTTTGCACCCAAACTCATTAAATATGGGTTTTCGAGTTGGCAATCAATAAAATGTGCATTATGTTTTTTTAACCAATTAACCAGCGCCCACATGGCTAATTTAGAGCAATTAGTTTGATGATGAAACATCGATTCACCACAAAATACACCATTTTGCATTATCCCGTATAAGCCACCTGCAAGCTCTCCGTTGCGCCATACTTCAAGACTGTGTGCTATGCCTGCATTGTGAGCATTGGTATACGCGCTGAGCATATCAGAGGTGATCCAGGTACCATCGGTATCAAGACGTTGATCGCGGCACGCTTCAATAACTTCAACAAAGGCGTTATTGATGGTCACTGTGACGGGATATTTTTTTAGGTGCTTGCGCAGGCTTTTACTAACATGAAAATCGCTTAATTCCACAATGCCACGCTCACTTGGTGACCACCACATAATGGGTTCGTTATCGCTAAACCAAGGAAATATACCGTTGCGATAAGCATTACATAGGCGAGGTAGGCTTAAGTCACCACCAACAGCAAGTAAGCCGTCGGGAGATACTAATGCGTACTCTGGATTAGGAAATGCTATATCGGTATCGCTTAATTGGTATAGCTGGTTTTTCATAAGGAATGTACTTTTTATTGTTTGTTTTAAAAGTGTAACTATATTTTAGATGTAAAAAAAGGGGCTGATTGCTCAGCCCCTTTTTTAAAAAATAAACGTTATAGATTGTCTAAATAGCGCTCAGCATCAAGGGCAGCCATACAGCCAGTCCCCGCTGATGTAATTGCTTGGCGGTAAATATGATCAGACACATCACCTGCAGCAAAAACACCTGGTACGCTTGTTTGCGTTGCGTTACCGTTAAGACCAGACTCAACAACTAGGTAGCCGTCTTTCATTTCTAGCTGGCCTTCAAACATATCTGTGTTTGGTTTGTGGCCAATTGCAATAAACACACCTGCTAGGTCTAGATCTTCAGTAGCGTCAGATGCAACATCTTTAATTCGAATGCCTGTTACGCCCATTTGGTCGCCCAAAACTTCGTCAAGCGTACGGTTGTAGTGCATTACAACGTTACCGTTTGCAGCTTTTTCTGTAAGGCGGTCAGCAAGAATTTTTTCACTACGGAAGCTATCACGACGGTGAATTACATGTACTTCGTCAGCAATGTTAGATAAGTAAAGTGCCTCTTCAACTGCAGTATTACCACCGCCCACAACCGCTACTTTTTGACCTTTATAGAAAAAACCATCACACGTTGCACATGCCGACACACCGCGACCTTGAAAGTTTGTTTCAGACTCTAAGCCTAAGTATTTAGCAGATGCGCCAGTGGCAATGATCAGCGCGTCACATGTGTATGTACCTTGGTCGCCAGTTAGTGTGAAAGGGCGTTTAGACACATCAACTTTATTAATGTGGTCAAACACAATTTCGGTTTCAAAGCGTTCAGCATGCTCTTTCATACGATCCATTAATGCAGGGCCTGTTAAACCGTGTGCATCACCCGGCCAGTTTTCAACTTCAGTAGTTGTGGTTAATTGACCACCTTGTTGCATACCTGTAATTAAAACAGGGTTTAAATTTGCACGGGCTGCATATACTGCTGCCGTGTAACCAGCTGGGCCAGAGCCTAAAATTAGTAGCTTGCTATGTTTTGCTTCAGTCATGATATTTTCCTAAACGATTCTATACGGTCATTAATGCGCTCGATTCTAAGAAAAACAAGGCAGAAGTAAACAAAATCTGAGATTATTTTTTTTAGTAAATCGAAAAGCTGTTCATTTTTATGTACTAAACAATCACACTTTTACGCCTTACAGGGTAAACTAGCTCAAAAAATAGACTAACAAGCAACAAAACGTCGTTAATTCATGACCACTTTGATTTTTTTTGTTATGTTTTACCTAATTTTGATTTGTCACTGATAGATTATGTGACCTAAATGAATAGGCAACTATGTTATTTTGGCAGGAAAAACCCGCATTTGGGTTGACTTCAAAAGACGTTAACGTCTTAACCAATGCGCAAGATTACCGCACACAATTACTTAATTTAATCGCTAATGCAAAAACGCGTATTTATATTACCGCGCTTTATTTGCAAGATGATGAAGCAGGCCGCGAAGTTTTAGAGGCATTACACAATGCATCTTTAGCTAACCCTGGACTTGAAGTAAAAGTACTGGTCGATTTTCATCGTGCCCAGCGTGGACTCATTGGTGCTGAGAAATCAGACGGGAACGCAAGTTTATACTGTGACTATCTAGAAAAATTTAAATCAAATGTACAAGTATTTGGTGTACCTGTAAAAGCGAAAGAGCTATTTGGCGTCTTGCATCTAAAAGGCTTTGTTATAGACGACACGTTACTTTACAGCGGTGCTAGCTTAAATAATGTGTATTTACAGCATAGCGACCGCTACAGGCTTGACCGTTACTTTTTAATTACGCAAAAAGGTTTGTGTGATTCTGTAATAGACTTTATCGAATCAAAGCTGTTGAGTTCTGTGGCCGTGCCTCGTATCGACATGCGTCCGCTCAAGCGTTTAATTGACTTTAAACTTGAGCAAAAGCAATTAATGCGCGATTTAAAAGCAGCAAGTTACAAGTCGGCTGAGCAAGCAAGTAATAATGCGTTAAATATTCGTTTGTTTTTAGGGCTTGGGCGCCGGCATAACGAGCTTAATCGTATGATCAAGGCGCTTTTTGATACAACAGAGCGCGAACTAGTACTTTACACGCCATACTTTAACTTCCCGGCGCCGCTTATGCGTTCGTTACGCAGGCTTTTAAAGCAAGGCAAACATATTACAATTGTTGTGGGCGATAAAACCGCAAATGATTTTTATATGCCACCCAGCGAACCGTTTAGTAAAATTGGTGCGTTACCTTATTTATACGAAACTATTTTGCATAAATTCGTTAAAACGCAAAAACGCCATATAGATAACGGAAACTTGAACGTATACCTTTGGAAGCACGACAATAATTCTTTTCATTTAAAAGGAATATGTGCAGATAGATCAAAGCATTTATTAAGTGGGCATAATTTAAATCCACGTGCATGGGGTTTAGACATAGAAAATGGAATACTAATTGAAGATCCCGAGCAAACTATTATGCAAGCGATTGATAACGAAAAGCATGAAATTCTTAAGCACTGCCGCCGTTTAACTGGTCCAGATGATTTAGAAACCATGGAAGATTACCCTCAGCCAGTTAAAAAGTTACTTGGCCAAGCAAAACGGGTAAAAGTAGATTTTATTATTAAACGGTTTATTTAAATCCAGGTTAAATTAGACATAAAAAAAGCAGCTCCATAGCTGCTTTTTTTTGTAAGTACAAACGCTAAATTAAGCGTTTTCTACTGCTGTGCGTGGGTCAACGTAATCCATGTTAAATGCTTCAGCAACTTCTTTGTACGTTACTTGGCCTTTAATTACATTTAAGCCTTTTAAGAAGTTAGCGTCGTCTAGCAATGCCTTTTTGTAACCTTTGTTTGCAAGGTTAATAATAAACGGCAATGTTGCATTGTTAAGTGCAAATGTAGATGTACGTGGAACAGCACCCGGCATATTCGCAACACAGTAGTGAACAACGTCGTCAACAATAAACGTTGGATCAGCGTGCGTAGTTGCTTTAGACGTTGCAATGCAACCGCCTTGGTCAATAGCAACATCCACAATGGCAGAGCCTGGCTTCATTGCTTTAATGTGATCGGCTGTTACTAGCTTAGGAGCCGCTGCACCAGGGATTAATACACCACCAATAACTAAATCGGCTTCAAGGACATGTTTTTCTAGTGCGTCAGCAGTTGAGTAAATTGCTTTTACTTTATTGCCAAATTGCGCGTCTAGTGCACGTAGTACATCAATGTTACGGTCAAGCACAACAACATCTGCACCTAAGCCAACTGCCATTTGCGCAGCGCTACGGCCTACCATGCCACCACCAATAACAACAACTTTAGCTGGCTCAACACCCGGTACGCCACCTAGCAACATACCACGACCGTGGTTAGATTTTTCAAGTGCTTGTGCGCCGGCTTGAATAGACATACGGCCAGCTACTTCGCTCATAGGTGCTAGAAGTGGTAAACCACCGCGAGAGTCAGTCACTGTTTCGTAAGCAATACAAATTGCTTTGCTCTTAACAAGGTCTTCAGTTTGTGGAAGATCAGGTGCAAGGTGAAGGTAAGTAAAAAGAATTTGGTCTTCACGAAGCATTGCACGTTCAACTGCTTGTGGTTCTTTTACTTTTACAATCATCTCTGCGTTTTCAAAAACGTCAGCTGCAGTTGCTAAAATGTCTGCACCTGCTTGGGTGTAATCTTCATCTGTAAAACCAATGCCCATACCTGCATTCGTTTCTACAATCACTTGGTGGCCGTGATTAACTAATTCACGAACACTAGCAGGAACCATACCTACGCGGTATTCATGGTTTTTGATTTCTTTAGGTACACCAATAATCATAACATTTGCCTTATTAAGAACGGATTGAAATTTTTCACTATTATATTCATGACAAGCCAGTGTGTCTCACCTTTTTTAAATGTGTAGCTAGTGTTATTATCTAAATAATAAAAATAAACAGAGTAAAAAACTAGTAGGGCTTATGCATCAGCTTTTAGACAGAATAGACCGTAAAATTTTGATGGAATTACAACACGATGGGCGCCTCTCAAATGTTGAACTGGCCCGACGAGTTGGCCTGAGTGCCACGCCCTGCCTAGAGCGCGTAAAAAAGCTTGAGCGAGAAGGTTACATACTCGGATACAAAGCGGTGGTCGATCCGGCTAAGTTAGGGCAGGGATTATCGGTGTATGTAGAAGTCACCATAACGAAAACCTCGCCAGACGTATTTGACGAGTTTAGTGCAGCCGTTAAAAAGCACGAAGAAATAATAGAGTGTCATTTAGTGTCTGGTAATTTTGATTTTTTACTTAAAACGCGCGTTAACGACATGTCGGAATACCGGGGAGTACTGGGTGATATTTTACTTAAATTACCTAACGTAAGTGAAAGCAGAACTTATGTAGTGATGGAAGAAGTAAAAGGGGAAGACGGCGTTATAATTCGCCCTTATATTGCTTAAATTATTAAGGGCATTGTAAATAATTATTTTATTACGCCTAATTTATAAAAACTTGTTCATAATCAGGCCATACAAACTAAGATAAAGTGCATCAAATTGCATTTCCTGCTAAGGTATTTGACTGCTGTTGAAGTGTAATAAATAGAATAATAAGAGGGATAGGAAGCTATGCGCCTGAACGGTGTGCAAAGACTATTAGAAACAGGGCTGATTATCAGTACCTTTGCTGCAATATTTATTTTATGTGCCTTAATCAGTTTTGATCCGGCTGACCCGTCGTGGTCGCAAACTGGCGAATTTAGAAACGTAAAAAATATTACAGGCACAGCCGGTGCATGGGTTGCCGATATACTTTTACTTACTTTTGGGTGGCTTGCTTATTTAGTTCCGGCGGCAATTCAATTATTTGGTTATTTATTATTTAAGCAACCCCACCGTATTTTACAGCTTGATTACACAACATTAGCCCTTCGTGTTATTGGCCTAGCATTATTTGTAACGTCTGCTACGGCAATCAGTAGCATTAACTTTGACGACATTTATAATTTTTCATCAGGCGGGGTAGTGGGAGATGTCATTGCAACAGCCATGATGCCGGCGTTTAATTTTACTGGCACATCAATTTTGCTATTGTGTTTCTTTTTTGCAGGATTAACCCTTTTAACGGGTGTGTCGTGGGTTGATTTTGTAGATTACCTAGGCGATTTAATGGTTAGGTTGTATCGCTTTATTACCTCGTACATTAAAGGTTGGATAAACAGAGAACGAATTGCTGCAAATACAAGTAATGACAATGTAGATGCCCAGTTTAACGACGACCTCACAGAGCAGCTTGAAGTGCCAGTAGAGGCGAAAAACGATGCCCCTCAAAAAGCCATTAATAAACCGCAAACACCTTTTACAGAACCACAAATTAGTGACGACTACAGCCCATTTGATGAGCTTGACGATATACTCGATCAAGAAATTGGCTTTAGTGCCATAGACGACGAACCAATGGATACGGCAGCAGCATTAAACGCGCTTGATCAAAGCCAAGTTGTAGAACCTGAAAAGCCAGTTACAACGGTGGTATCGCCAGCTAGACCTATGCCTAAAGCTAAGCCTGCGTATCAGCCACCGCCTACGGCAAAAGAAAAATTTGAACAACTGCTTGATAAAGAAGCGCCACCAGGCCCATTGCCGTCGCTTGATTTACTCGATAGACCCGATAAAGCTAAAAACCCAATTTCGCAAGAAGAGCTCGATGTTGTATCTCGCCTTGTAGAGACAAAATTACTCGACTTTAACGTACAAGCCACGGTAGTTGGTGTATATCCAGGCCCTGTTGTAACACGATTTGAGCTTGATTTAGCACCGGGTATTAAGGTGTCTAAAATTACCGGTTTATCAAAAGATTTAGCTCGCTCGCTTTCTGCTATTAGTGTACGTGTTGTTGAAGTTATTCCGGGTAAAACTTACATAGGCATAGAGCTGCCTAACAAACACCGTGAAATAGTTCGTTTGTCGGAAGTAATAAATGCGCCTAAGTTTGAGCAAAACCCATCGCCGCTTACCATGGTGTTAGGTAAAGATATTGCAGGCCAGCCAGTGTGTGCTGATCTTGGTAAAATGCCGCATTTATTAGTCGCTGGTACAACGGGGTCGGGTAAGTCAGTGGGCGTTAATGTAATGATATTAAGCTTACTGTACAAATCGGGCCCAGATGATGTTCGTATGATCATGATTGACCCTAAAATGCTTGAGCTTTCGGTTTACGAGGGTATACCGCATTTATTGTGTGAAGTTGTTACCGACATGAAAGAAGCGGCTAACGCGTTGCGTTGGTGTGTAGGTGAAATGGAGCGCCGTTACAAGCTGATGTCGGCATTAGGTGTGCGTAATTTAAAAGGCTATAACCAAAAAGTACTTGATGCCAAAGATGCGGGCTACCCCATTATGGACCCACTTTTTAAAGACACAGACGGCATGAAAGACGGCCCCGAAGAGCTTGAAAAACTACCAAGCATTGTTGTGGTAATTGATGAATTTGCCGACATGATGATGATTGTAGGTAAAAAAGTAGAAGAACTTATTGCACGTATTGCACAAAAAGCACGTGCAGCAGGTATTCACTTGGTCCTTGCAACACAGCGACCATCGGTTGATGTAATTACCGGCTTAATTAAAGCCAATATACCAACACGTATGGCGTTTCAGGTATCAAGTAAAATAGACTCGCGCACCATACTTGACCAGCAAGGAGCCGAAAACTTACTCGGAATGGGTGACATGCTTTATTTACCGCCAGGAACAAGCGTACCAGAGCGTGTGCATGGCGCATTTGTAGATGACCATGAAGTACATGCAGTCGTTAATGATTGGAAAGCACGTGCTAAACCTAATTATATAGACGAAATACTTAATGGTGACGCCACGGAAGATATTTTATTGCCCGGTGAAGCAAGCGAAAGTGCCGATGAAGAGTCAGACCCACTTTACGATGAGGCGGTCGCATTTGTAATTGAGACAGGCAAGGTATCGGTTTCATCAGTACAACGTAAGTTGCGTGTAGGTTATAACCGTGCAGCCCGTTTAGTAGAACAAATGGAAACATCAGGTATCGTAAGTTCACCAGGTCATAATGGTGCTCGCGATGTATTAGTACCTAATGGAGCAAACCAATGAAAAAATTAAACAGTTTATTATTAGTATTAAGCGGCTTAATTGCCGCACCGAGTTTTGCAGACGACAGCCAAGCACTGCAAGACAAGCTGGCAACACTTAAAAGCTTTAAAGCCCAGTTTGCACAAAAAGTAACAGACAAAGAAGGCCAAGCTGTAATGCAAGGTGAGGGCACTATCGCCCTTAAGCAACCTATGATGATACGTTGGGAGCAAACAAACCCAGACGACACATTATTTGTATCAAATGGTGATAAAACCTATTACTTCGACAGCTTTGCTGAACAAGTAACCATAATGGATACTCACAGCTTAATTGACTCAACGCCGTTTGTATTACTTACATCAAAAGACCCTGCTCAATGGGAAAAGTACAGCGTACAAGCCACTAAATCTGGCTTTAGTGTAACGCCAAATAAAGGCATAGAGAGCCAAGTAGAGCAGCTTGATATCACGTTTGTAGACAACCAAGCAGGTCTTGCACAATTAGTCGTTACCGATAATTCGGGGCAACTTTCTTCGTTTACTTTTAATGATGCTAAAGTAAACACCGAGCTTGATGTTGCAATGTTTGAATTTACCCCGCCAGAGGGTGTTGAAATAGACGATCAGAGCCACGGTGAGTAATTTAGGCTTTAACTTTGGGCCCGATGTACGCCCACTTGCGGCGCGAATGCGCCCAACAACGCTTGACGAATACATAGGTCAACAGCATTTACTTAGTGACGATAAACCCCTGCACCAAGCCATTGTTGCAGGGCGTTGCCACAGCTTAATTTTGTGGGGGCCGCCAGGGGTAGGTAAAACAACCCTTGCGCAAATTATTGCAAACCATGCCGATGCCAAGCTTATACAAATGTCGGCTGTGACCGCAGGTGTAAAAGATATTCGCGACAGCGTAACGCAAGCCCAAGATAACCTACAAAGCCGCGGGCAACGCACGCTAATGTTTGTTGACGAAGTACACCGCTTTAACAAATCACAGCAAGATGCATTTTTACCTCACATAGAAGATGGTACCTTTATATTTGTAGGCGCAACAACCGAGAATCCTTCATTTGCGCTTAATAACGCTATTTTATCGCGCGCACGCGTGTATGTTTTAAAATCCTTGCAGGAAAGCGACCTTTACACAGTAATAAAGCGCGCACTTAAGCAAGATGAGCAACTAAACCAAAAAAACATAGTTATTGCTACTAACGCCAAACAGGCACTGTGCCAAGCAAGCGGCGGTGATGCCCGCAAAGTGTTAAACCTGCTTGAGCAAGCGGTTGATTTAACCACCGAGCAAAACGGCATTTACAATATAGACGAGCACGTATTAAGCCAAGTACTGCCCACGCATTTAGCTAAATATGATAAAGGTGGCGATGAATTTTACGATTTAATATCAGCTTTTCATAAATCAGTACGCGGAAGCTCCCCAGATGGTGCGCTTTATTGGTATTGCCGTATTTTAGCCGGCGGTGGCGACCCACTTTATGTAGCAAGGAGGTTACTCGCCATTGCAACAGAAGACATAGGTAACGCCGACCCACGCGCAATGGAAGTGGCGTTAAACGCATGGGACATATTTCAACGTGTTGGCCCAAGCGAGGGCGAACGCGCGATTGCACAGGCCACTTTATATTTAGCCAGCGCACCCAAAAGTAATGCAGTTTATATGGCGTTTAACCAAGCAAAGGCAGATGCCAAAAACGAGCCAAGTTACCCAGTGCCAGAACATTTACGTAATGCACCTACAAATCTAATGAAAGACTTAGGTTATGGGGCTGAATACCGCTACGCGCATAACGAAGAGGGCGCCTTTGCCGCCGGTGAAAAATACTTACCGCCAGAAATGGACGGCAAGGAATATTATCTACCGAGCGATCGCGGCCTTGAGCAAAAAATTAAACAAAAACTTGATTACTTAAAAGAGCGCGACGCGCAAAGCCCACTTAAACGATACGAAAATGATTAAACTTTATATGATGATCGCCATTGGCGGCGCTTCAGGAGCTTGTTTACGGTTTTTTATTAGCGAAACCATGCTAAAACTCCTTGGTAGGGGATTCCCTTTTGGCACGTTGGCGGTTAATATTCTGGGTTCATTGTTAATGGGCATTTTGTACGGTTTGATAGAGAAACAAATTATCACTGTAAGCCCCGCTAAAACCCTTATTGGAATTGGCTTTTTAGGTGCGTTAACCACCTTTTCAACATTCTCAATGGACTCGTTGTTGTTGTTACAACAAGGTCACTTTATTAAAATGGCCCTCAATATCATCTTAAATGTGATGGTCTGTATTTTTATGGCTTGGCTGGGCCTTCAGCTGGTAATGCAAAAAGGTTAAAAAACTAACATGTTAGATTCAAAATATTTACGACAAGACGTTGAGCAAACTGCAGCACGCTTAGCAGCGCGTGGTTACGAGCTTGATGTTGCAAAAGTGACAGAACTTGAAGAGCAACGCAAAACATTACAAGTAAAAACGCAAGAGCTTCAAAGTCAACGTAACGCCAGTGCTAAAGCCATTGGCCAAGCAAAAGCAAAAGGCGAAGACGCACAGCCACTACTAGACGCAGTGGCAAATTTAGGTAGCGAATTAGACGCAACTAAAAAAGCGCAAGACGAAGTACTAAACGCCATTAACGACATTGCACTAGCAATTCCAAACTTACCGGACGAATCAGTACCAGAAGGCGCTGATGAAGACGATAACGTTGAAATACTTACCTGGGGCACGCCTAAAAAGTACGACTTTGAAGTAAAAGATCACGTAGACGTAGGGCAAGACCTAAACGGCCTAGATTTTGAAATGGGCGTTAAAATTAGTGGTGCACGCTTTACAGTAATGCGCGGCCAAGTAGCACGTATGCACCGTGCACTAACACAATACATGCTAGATACCCACACAGATAAGAACGGCTATACAGAAATGTATGTTCCGTACTTAGTAAATAGCGCAAGCCTTTACGGCACAAGCCAATTACCTAAGTTTGCAGGCGACTTATTCCATACATTAGGCCTAGTAAACGACGACGGTGAGCAACAAGCTGGCTTTAGCTTAATTCCTACAGCAGAAGTACCGCTTACCAATAGCGCACGCGATGAAATTTACGACGAAAGCGATTTACCAATTCGTTTAACTGCGCACACGCCGTGTTTTAGAAGTGAAGCAGGCAGCTATGGTCGCGATACCCGCGGCCTAATCCGCCAGCATCAGTTTGATAAAGTTGAACTAGTACAACTAGTAAAACCAGAAGATTCAATGCAAGCGCTTGAAGAGCTAACAGGGCACGCAGAGCAAATACTACAAGCACTAGAACTTCCGTACCGTAAAGTAATTTTATGTATGGGCGACATGGGCTTTGGCGCAGCTAAAACATACGACTTAGAAGTATGGCTACCAGCGCAAGACACGTACCGCGAAATTTCGTCTTGTTCAAACATGGTTGATTTCCAAGCACGCCGTATGCAAGCTCGCTTTCGTCGTGAAGGTGCAAAAAAACCAGAGTTACTACATACACTAAATGGTTCAGGCTTAGCCGTTGGCCGTACACTCGTAGCAATACTAGAAAACTACCAACAAGCAGATGGTTCAGTAGTTGTACCAGAAGTATTACGCCCATACATGGGTGGACTTGAAGTGATTGGTAAAGCTTAAAGTACTAGCTGTCAGTTTTTAGCTATAAGCTTTTAGAAAGTCGCTGTTTTAACGAACAGCGGCTTTTTTTGTTTCTTGATAAAAGAAAAGGTAAATGGGAAAAGGCGAAAGTAAAAGTCTAAGTTACGCTATTTGTCAGTAAAAATAATAAACCTGCCTCTATTGTTTATTTGCGCAACACTTTTTGTCCAATATTACTGATCTCTACCATTTTGGTGTTTTTCTGCATCAAGTAAATTTATATAAGAGCTCACTAATTATTTACATGTACTTATTCGCTGGTTACATTAGATTAATTGTAATATTTAGACATTTATCGGTTTATGAAACGACAAATGTCGAATACAAAGTTGTTAGGGCTACTCAGAGTTATGCATAAATTTCTAAGTATTGTGGGCTTAATAGTTACGTTTTTTGCCTTTGGAATTTTATTTTTTTTATGCCTTTTCAAGTTTATGAAGTATTTCAAGCTTCTCACTCTAAAGTTATTGAGACTGAAGTAATATATTCGGAATTTGGATACGAAAATGAAAGAGGTGAAGTTAGTTGTTTTATGGAGATTAAGCTTAAGCGTTTATCAAATAGCGAAAATATTCTTATTCAAACAGAAAAGCCTGGTGCGTTTTCAACATGTAACTCTAAAAAGAGTTTTCAGGCTATTTACAAAACAGGTGATTTAGCAATTGCATATTTATCCAAAAGTGGGAAATATTATTTATCCAAAGGTTCATACATTGATGCTTTAGTCCCAGCATCATTTAGTTTTTTTTGGTTTTTATTTCTTTACTTTTACATAATTAAATATAATAAAAATCGAGTGGCGCAGTAGCCCTAACAAGAACTTCAAACGGAAAATTGATCCTCACCCGTTTTAGTGGACACCTCCTCATCATTTTGAGGAGGCTAACATGCCTAGATATACCCAACCTAGAAAGACATGGTTTTACCCCGCTAATTTCAAAATCAAAGCAGTCGAACTAAGCTTACGAGACGATGTCATGTCAAAGGACGTTGCCGAGGCGCTAGATATTCATCCGTTAATGCTTAGTCGTTGGCGAAAAGAGTATCGAGAAGGTAAGTTTAAAAACGCGCCGCGCTATCAAAGCAACAACAAAACAATGAGTAAACTCCCAACAAAAAAAGAGCTGCATAACATTCAAAAGCTTAAGAAAGAAAATGAGCGCCTTAAGCAGGAGAATGACCTGCTAAAAAAGTGGCAACGGTATCTGGCGGAAGTACATCAGAACGATTTGGATTCATCCAAAAGTTCGGACAAGCCTTAGGCGTAAAATACTTGTGTTCTTGGCTTAATGTGTCGCGTAGTGGGTTTTATGCTTGGCGTGAGCGTACAGTATCAGCTAGAGCGCTGTCAGATGCTAATTTGTTGCTGAAGATAAAATACGTCTTTAATGTCAATCATCAAACCTATGGTAGCCCACGCGTATTTCATGCGCTAAAAAAAGAAGGTGTAAACACAAGCCAAAAACGTGTTGCCCGCTTAATGCGAGAAAACGGTTTAAGAGCTAGGGCGCTTAAGACTTACAGTAAACCGGCGAAGGTTAAGTTCTTTTATAAAGAGATAGAAAATAAACGCAAAGATAGTGAAAAGGCTACGGCAATCAACCAACAGTGGTCTGGCGATATTACGTATTTAAAAGTCGGTGCTCGTTGGCATTACCTTGCAGTGGTTATCGACTTATATTCACGGCGAGTAATCGGCTGGGCGTTTGGTAAAAATAAAACAACGGAGCTTACGTTAAAGGCGCTAAGGCTTGCGATAAAAAAACGACAGCCAACAGAAAGTGTATTATTTCACACAGACCGAGGCGCAGAATACCGTGCTCACGTTGTACAAAAGTATTTGGCTAGCAAAAACATCAAAGCCAGTATGAATAGGCCTGGGTGCTGTACTGACAATGCAGAAGTCGAGTCGTTCTTTCATTCGCTTAAAGCAGACTTAATTCGAGGAAATAAATTTGAGAGCAGCGGTAAGCTATTATCAAAATTAAAGGTTTACCTAAATTATTTTTACAATAGACAGCGATTGCATTCGAGTTTAGGATATAAATCACCTGCCGAGTTTGAATTGGCAGTTAATTGAAACGTGGACGGTGTCCACTTTATCGGGTGAAGATCAAAAAATACAGTTGGCTGTTTTCACTTCGTTCAACATTTTAGCCAACTATATTTTTCCGCTTAAGTAGGCGTTGAGGCTGTAGAATTACTCTTTTTAGAAACATATCCTACCATTTAAAATTGATTGTTTTTTAACCTTGAATCCGCCGGGTGACTGTGATCTAATAGATATTATTCACCCACGGTAAATTGTTATGGCCAACTATAAGCCTGATTTATCCTGCCAAAATAAATTCATTCCTATCAATTTCGCTGAGCAGATACTGCCTGGCACATTTGAATATGCCCTTTGTTATATTGTCGAAAATAAACTCGACTTGTCGGGCTTTGATGCGTGGTACAACAACGATAAAACGGGCGCGGCGGCGTATCCGCCTTCGGTAATGCTAAAGATTATTTTACTGGGCTACGCACATGGTTTTATCAGTAGTCGCCGAATTGCTAAAGCGTGTGAGACGAACATTTTATTTATGAGTGTGTCGGGTGATATTCAGCCGCATTACACATCAATAGCGGGTTTCGTAGCCAAAATGCACGAACAGATTGAGCCACTATTTACGCAAGTATTGATGATATGTGATGAGGAAGGCTTGGTAGGCCGCAATATGTTTGCTATTGATGGGTGTAAATTAAAGTCCAATGCGAGTAAAGAGTGGAGCGGGACATTCGATGAGCTTGGTCGCAAAAAAGCAAAACTAGAACGCGC